>WFPZ01000183.1 GCA_015487335.1 Paracoccaceae bacterium | reverse complement strand
GCGATCCGGGCGATCAAGGCCGAAGTGCCGGAGATCGCGGTGATGACCGACGTGGCGCTCGACCCCTACAACATCAACGGCCATGACGGTTTCGTGGTGGAGGGCGAGATCCTCAATGACGAGACCGTCGAGGCGCTGGTGAAGATGACCCTCGCCCAGGCCGAGGCGGGGGCCGACATCATCGGGCCGTCCGACATGATGGACGGGCGCATCGGCGCCATGCGCCGGGCGCTCGAGGCGGCCGGCCACCACCATGTGACCATCATGTCCTACGCGGCGAAATACGCCTCGGCCTTCTACGGCCCGTTTCGCGATGCGGTCGGCGCCTCCGGCGTGCTGAAGGGTGACAAGAACACCTATCAGATGGATCCGGCCAATTCCGACGAGGCGCTGCGGCTGGTGGAGCGCGACCTGAAGGAAGGGGCCGACATGGTGATGATCAAGCCGGGGATGGCCTATCTCGACATCTGCAGGCGGGTGAAGGACGAGTTCGGCGCGCCCACCTTCGCCTATCAGGTCTCGGGCGAATACGCGATGCTGCAGGGCGCGGCAGAGCGCGGCTGGCTGGACGGCGACAAGGTGATGATGGAAAGCCTTCTGGCCTTCAAGCGGGCCGGCTGCGATGGCATTCTCACCTATTTCGCCCCTCGGGCCGCGCGGCTTCTGCGGGCCCGCCGGGGCAGCAGCTGAGGGCCGGCCGGGCGGGCGGCGAAATCTTGCCGCTCTTCGCATGGCTGGTGACAGGGAGGCGGCCATATACTATACATTGTGGCGAGCGGCGCGATAAGCCGCGTGCGAGGCAACCGGCACGAAGGGCACAGCCATGAGCAAGATTTCCCGGCGGGCGATGATCGCGGGCAGCGGCAGCTCCATGCTGCTGATCGCGGCCTGCAACAACAGCTACGGCGGCAATGGCGCGGCCACCATCGACGCCCGCGTCGACCAGACGCTGAGCTATCTCTACGAGACCTACCCCGGCACCCGCGACCTTGCGGAAAAGGCCGCCGGCATTCTGGTGATGCCGCTGGTCACCGAGGCGGGCTTCGGCTTTGGCGGCGCCTACGGGCGCGGGGCGCTGCGGGTGGGCGGCGTTACGGTGGATTACTACGCCGCCGCCCAGGCCAGTTTCGGCCTGCAGATCGGGGCGCAGCAGTATTCGCACGTGCTGTTCTTCATGACCCAGGAGGCGCTGGCCGATTTCCGCAACTCGCCGGGCTGGACTGCGGGGGCGGATCTGGAATACGTGCTCAACACCCGGGGCGAGAGCATCACCGCCGAGACGCTCACCGTGCTCAAGCCGGTGGTGGCGATCGTCTTCGGGCAGGCCGGGCTGATCGTCGGCGCCACCATCGAGGGCACCAAATACACGCGCATCATTCCTTGAGCGGCAGCGGGCACGGATTCCAGCGGGCACGGGCAGGCAGGGCGCGGGCCTCCGCGCCCTTTCATCTGCAGCGGACAACCACCAGATGGCGAATATGTCTGGCCATTCCCGCCGGTGCGGTATAGGGGCGGCCTGATCCCCGAAAAAGGCAATCCAATGGACCTGCGCAACATCGCGATCATCGCTCATGTGGACCACGGCAAGACGACGCTGGTGGACGAACTGCTGAAGCAATCCGGCGCCTTCCGCGAAAATCAGGCGGTGGCCGAGCGCGCCCTGGATTCCAACGACCTGGAGCGCGAGCGCGGCATCACGATTCTCGCCAAGGCCACCTCGGTGGAATGGAAGGGCACGCGCATCAACATCGTCGACACCCCCGGCCACGCCGATTTCGGCGGCGAGGTGGAGCGGATCCTTTCCATGGTCGATGGCGTGGTGCTGCTGGTGGATGCGGCCGAAGGCCCGATGCCGCAGACCAAGTTCGTCACCTCCAAGGCACTGGCGCTGGGCCTGCGGCCGATCGTGGTGCTCAACAAGGTGGACAAGCCCGATGCCGAGCCCGACCGGGCGCTTGACGAGGTGTTCGACCTTTTCGCGAATCTCGGGGCCGACGACGACCAGCTGGATTTCCCCCATCTCTACGCCTCGGGCCGCGCCGGCTGGGCCGATCCCTCGCTGGATGGGCCGCGCAGGGATCTTTCGGCGCTGTTCAACCTGATCGTCGATCACGTGCCCGCCCCGCGCCAGCTGGCCCGGATGGAAGAGCCCTTCCGCATGCTCGCCACCACCCTGGGGGCCGATCCGTATCTGGGCCGCATCCTGACCGGGCGGGTGGAATCGGGGCGGCTGAAGGCGGGTGCCACGGTGCACGTGCTTTCGCGCCTGGGCGAGCCGATCGAGAGGTTCCGGGTCTCCCGGGTTCAGGCCTTCCGCGGCCTTGCCATGCAGGAGATCGACGAGGCCGTGGCCGGCGACATCGTGACCCTTTCGGGCATGAGCCGGGCCACCGTCTCGGACACCATCTGCGCGCTGGAGGTGCAAGAGCCCTTGCCCGCCCAGCCGATCGACCCGCCCACCATCTCGGTGACCTTCGGCATCAACGACAGCCCGCTTGCAGGGCGCGACGGCAAGCATGTGCAAAGCCGGGTGATCCGCGAGAGGCTGATGCGCGAGGCCGAATCCAACGTGGCGATCCGGGTGAGCGACACCCCCGGCGGCGAGGCCTTCGAGGTGGCCGGGCGCGGCGAGCTGCAGATGGGCGTCTTGATCGAGAACATGCGCCGCGAGGGGTTCGAGCTGTCGATCTCGCGCCCGCAGGTGCTGGTGCGCGAGGAAGACGGGCAGAAACTGGAGCCGGTCGAGGAAGTCACCATCGACGTGGACGACGAGTTCGCCGGCGCGGTGATCGAGAAGATCACCGGCCCGCGCAAGGGCGAGCTGCTGGAGATGCGCCCCGCAGGCAGCGGCAAGACGCGCCTCAGGGCGCTGGTGCCCTCGCGCGGGCTGATCGGCTATCATGGCGAGTTTCTCACCGACACCCGCGGCACCGGGGTGCTCAACCGGGTGTTTCACGGCTGGGCGCCCTGGAAGGGGCCGATCGCGGGGCGCCGGACGGGGGCGCTGATCTCGATGGAAAACGGCGTCTCGGTGGCCTATGCGCTGTGGAACCTGGAAGAGCGCGGGCGGCTGTTCATCGGGGCGCAGGAGCAGGTCTATCAGGGCATGATCATCGGCGAGCACGCGCGCGAGAACGACCTGGAGGTGAACCCGCTCAAGGGCAAGAAGCTGACCAACATCCGCGCCGCGGGCTCGGACGAGGCGGTGCGCCTGACCCCTCCGGTGCGCCTCACGCTGGAACAGGCGATTGCCTGGATCAACGATGACGAGCTGGTGGAGGTGACGCCGAAGGCGATTCGCCTGCGCAAGCGCCACCTTGACCCGCATGAGCGCAAGAAGGCGGCGAAAAACGCCTCATGAGGCATATGCGAAACGCTTAAAGCCCCTGAAACTGGCTGTTTGCACAATGTCCGGGCCGGCAACGGCCTGCTTTATCGGTTGTCGACGCGGGCCGGACGCCCGGGTTGAGAAAGCTTCGGTTGCAGGCAATGCGACGGGCAGAACAGACAGACAGAGGAACCAGAGACATGAAAAAGATCCTTCTTGCCACCACCACGATCATCGTTTTCGGCGCGGGGGCGGCCCTGGCGCATGAGACCCAGGAAAATCCGCACCCCACCGACCAGATGGTGATCCATCCGGTTACCGGTGAGCTCGTGCCTTTCGACGAGATCGACCTGACCCATCTGACCCAGGAACAGATCGCCGAGCTGCTCGCGCAGCTGCAGGACATGACAATGGAAGAACGTCGTGCCTTCATGCAGGAACTTCCCGACAGGGTTCGCAGCATGCTGGAGATGCAGGAGTGGGCCGGCGGCGAGGTGACCCCGCCGGAAGGGGGCATGAGCGGCGCCGCCAGGGAAATGGCTGACGAGATCCGCTCCTCGAAGCCGCAGATGGGCGGCGGCATGGGCTCCGGCGGTGGCAATGGCGCTGGCATGGGCTCCGGCGGCGGCAATGGCGGCGGAATGGGCTCCGGCGGTGGCAATGGCGGCGGAATGGGCTCCGGCGGTGGCAATGGCGGCGGAATGGGGCGCAACTGACCCCTTCTTGCATGCGCCGCATGTGAAACCGATATTGACATGAGCGGTGCCGCGCCTGCATGGGGTGCGGCACCGCAACAGACACGGGTCTTCCGGAGAAGAGAGATGAGATCCACCCTGCCAGGCGCCCTTCTCGTACTGATGCTCTCGCTTGCCCCGTTGCAGGCGCAGGAGAGGATCGAGCTGCCGGATTACGTGAAAGCCGAGCTGGTGATGCCTCTCATCATGCGCCTTGAAGCGGAAGGATTCACCATTACCGAAATCAAGCGCACCTGGCTGGGGCGGATCCTGATTCTTTCGTCCAACGGCGAATACCTGCGCGAGACGGTTCTCAACCGCCGCAGCGGCGAGATCCTGCGTGATCGCCGTTTCGACATGCCCCGGGCCGACATGCCCCGGGCGGGACAGGAACGCCAAATGGCGCCCGGCAGCTCTTCCGGAAAGATGCAGGACATGAACAGCGTGGTTGACGATGCCCTTGACGGCATCCGCAAGCCTGACGACATGGGAGGCAAATCGGGCTTCGGTCAGGGGCGCAATCCGATGAATCGCGGCCTGAAAGTCATGGGCAGTGGCCCGGGCGGCTGAAACAGGGTAATAGACAAGCTTCCTGAACACGCTGTCGGCAGGCCCGTTACATGCTCAAACACCCTGCTTTCGTCTGGATACTGGTCGTCATCCAAAGCATCGGTGGTTTCTATTTCCTGTGGGGAATCATTGCCTCGGTCTTCGGCCTGCCCGACCTGCCGATCCGCTGGGAATGGCGCGAATTCATCGAACTTGCCGCGGTGGTGGGGCTGATCTTCGGGGCGGTTCTGGGGGTGTCGCTTGCCCTGACGGCCCGGCGCGAAATCGCCCGCGCCACCTCTTCGCGCCGCCTGCTGGCCGGGCAGTTCACCGAAGAGGTTCAGAGACGGTTCAAGGAGATGGGCCTCAGCCCGGCCGAAACCGAAGTGGCGTGGTTCCTGCTCAAGGGCATGTCCCTGAGCGAGATTGCCGAGCTGCGCGGCACCCGCGAAGGCACGGTGCGCGCACAAAGCACTGCGCTCTACCGCAAGGCCGGCGTCAGCGGCAAGGCGCAGTTCGTCTCGCTGATCCTCGAGGATCTGCTGCTGTGACCCCGGGCAAGCCCGTTCAGTCGTTGGTTTCCAGGATCATCAGGTCGCGTTCGCTGGCGCCGCGGGCAAAGCTCAGCGCTTCCTGATACTTCGGTGAGTTGTAGCAGGCCAGCGCGTCCTCCATGGACGGAAAGCGCGCCACCACGTTGCGCGGCCGCTCGTTGCCCTCCAGCTGCACGTAGCGCCCGCCGCGGGCCAGGAACACCCCGCCATGCTCGGCGATCGCCTCGGTGGCGATGGCGGCGTATTTCATGTAGGCCTCCTCATCGGTGACCTTCACATGCGCAATCCACAGTGCACCCATTTCCTCAACCTCCCAGAAGTTTTTCCACCGCCGCAATGGCGGCCGCGGCGCGCGAGGGGTCCTTGCCCCCGCCCTGTGCCATGTCGGGGCGTCCGCCCCCGCCCTTGCCGCCAAGCTCTGCCACCGCCGCGCGCACCATGTCCACGGCCGAGATCCTGGCCGTGAGGTCTTCGGTGACGCCGGCCGCCACGGCCGCCTTGCCGCCGGCATCGGCCACCAGCAGCACCGCGCCCGAGCCCAGGCGCGCCTTGTGCTCGTCGATCAGCGACGGCAAATCCTTGCCGGAGACCCCGGAAAGAACCTGAGAAACGAATTGTATCCCGTTGATATCCTTCGCTTCCGCGCCGCTGCCCTGCCCGCGGCCGCCGGCCATTGCCAGCTCGCGCCTCAGTTGCGCCACCTCGTTCTGCAGCGCCTTGCGCTCGTCCATCAGCGCCCGCACCCGCTGCGCCACTTCCGCCGGCTGTGCCTTGAGCAGGCCCGCCACCTCGTTGAGCGCCCGGGCCGATTGCGTGAGATAGGACAGCGCCGCCTCGCCGGTGAGCGCCTCGATCCGCCGCACCCCGGCCGAGGAGGCGCTGTCTCCGAGGATCACGCACAGCCCGATGTCGCCGGTCTGCTTCACGTGCGTGCCGCCGCACAGCTCGATCGACCAGGCATTGCCGTCGAGCCCCTTGCCGGTGGGGGCGCGCCCCATGGAGACCACCCGCACCTCCTCGCCGTATTTTTCCCCGAACAGCGCCTGGGCGCCGATCGCGCGGGCATCGTCGGGGGTCATGATCCGGGTCTCGACCGGCGTGTTCTGGCGGATATAGGCATTGACCTTGGCCTCGATGGCGGCGAGTTCCTCCTCGCTCAGCGCGCTTGAGTGGGAGAAGTCGAAACGCAGCCTGTCGGGGGCGTTGAGAGAGCCGCGCTGGGCCACGTGCTCGCCCAGGGTTTCGCGCAGCGCCTCGTGCAGCAGGTGGGTGGCCGAGTGATGGGCGCGGATGGCGGCGCGGCGGGCGTGATCCACCTCCAGCTCTGCCGTCTCGCCGGGCAGGATCTCGCCCTCGGTCACCTCGGCAAAATGGATGAATACCCCCGCCGCCTTCTTCGTGTCGGTAATCCGCGCCTCGCCCGAGGCCGTCTTCAGCGTGCCGGTGTCGCCCACCTGCCCGCCGGCCTCGGCGTAGAACGGCGTCTGGTTGACGACGATCTGCACCCTGTCGCCGCTGGACGCGCGGTTGAGGCGCTTGCCGTCGCGCACCAGCGCCAGGATCTGCCCTTCGGCCTTTTCGGTATCATAGCCCAGAAACTCGGTGGCGCCGTGTTCCTCAGCCAGTTCGAACCAGATGCGCGCATCGGCCGTCTCGCCCGACCCCGCCCAGGCGGCACGCGCCTTGGCGCGCTGCTCGGCCATGGCCCGCTCGAAGCCCTCCACATCCACCGTGCGGCCCTTCTCGCGCAGGGCGTCCTGGGTGAGATCGAGCGGAAAACCGTAGGTGTCATACAGCCGGAAGGCGGCCTCGCCGGGCAGCGGCGCGCCCTCGGGCAGGCGGGAAAGCTCGTCCTCGAGCAGGCGCAAGCCCCTCTCCAGGGTGTTCTGAAAGCGGGTTTCCTCCAGCTTCAGGGTTTCTTCCACCAGCGCCTGGCCCTGGCGCAGCTCGGGGTAGGCCTGGCCCATCTGGGCCACCAGCTCCGGCACCAGGCGGTACATCACCGGCTCGCGCGCCCCCAGCAGATGGGCGTGGCGCATCGCCCGGCGCATGATCCGGCGCAGCACGTAGCCGCGGCCCTCGTTGGAGGGCATCACCCCGTCGGCGATCAGGAAGGAGGTGGCGCGCAGATGGTCGGCGATCACCCGGTGATGGACGTTGCCGGGGCCGTAGGGCTCGGTGTTGGTGACATTGGCCGAGGCCTCGATCAGGGCGCGGAACAGATCGGTTTCGTAATTGTCGTGCTTGCCCTGCAGCAGCGCGCCGATGCGCTCCAGCCCCATGCCGGTGTCGATGGACTGGTTGGGCAGGTCCTCGCGGTGGCCGTCCTCGAACTGCTGGTACTGCATGAAGACGAGGTTCCAGATCTCGATGAAGCGGTCGCCATCCTCGTCAGGGCTGCCCGGCGGGCCGCCGGGGATTTCGGGGCCGTGATCGTAGAAGATCTCGGTGCAGGGGCCGCAGGGGCCGGTGGGGCCCATCATCCAGAAATTGTCGTTGGTGGCGATGCGGATGATGCGCTCGTCGGGCAGGCCGGCCACCTTCTTCCAGATGTCCGCCGCCTCGTCGTCGGTGTGGTAGACGGTGACCAGCAGGCGGTTCCTGTCGATGTCGAAATCCCTGGTCAGCAGTTCCCAGGCGTAGGGGATGGCGGCCTCCTTGAAATAGTCGCCGAAGGAAAAATTCCCCAGCATTTCGAAGAAGGTATGGTGGCGGGCGGTGTAGCCCACGTTGTCGAGGTCATTGTGCTTGCCGCCGGCGCGGACGCATTTCTGGGCGGTGGCGGCGCGGGTGTAGTCGCGGTGCTCGACGCCGGTGAAGAGGTTCTTGAACTGCACCATGCCGGAGTTGGTGAACATCAGCGTCGGGTCGTTGCGCGGCACCAGCGGCGAGCTGGGCACGATCTCGTGATCGTTGCGCTTGAAGTAGTCCAGAAAGGTGGACCGGATCTCGTTCAGGCTGGCCATTTGTGCGTGACTTCCAGGCAGTTTCGGGCAGGTCCACACCGTTTATCGTCACCGGCGGGGGCTGTCCACCGCAAGCGAAGGGCCGCGCCGGCGGCACGGCCCCGTTGGCCCGCAGACACGGCCCGTCGCTCAGCCTTCGAGCACGGCCCCGCCGTCGGGTGTGGAGATTTCCGCCAGCCTGGCCTCCAGGTCGAAGTCGAGCCCGTGGGCGGCGCGGATCTTGTCTTCGATCTCGAGCGCGATGCGGGGATTGTCCTTCAGGAACTGCTTGGCGTTCTCGCGGCCCTGGCCGATGCGCTCATCGCCGTAGGAAAACCACGAGCCGGATTTTTCCACCACCCCGGCCTTGACGCCGAGGTCCAGCAGCTCGCCCATCTTGGAGATGCCCTCGCCATACATGATGTCGAATTCCACCTGCTTGAAGGGCGGCGCGACCTTGTTCTTGACAACCTTGACGCGGGTGGCGTTGCCGACCACCTCGTCGCGGTCCTTGATGGCGCCGATGCGGCGGATGTCGAGGCGGACGGAAGAGTAGAATTTCAGCGCGTTGCCGCCGGTAGTGGTTTCGGGGCTGCCGAACATCACGCCGATCTTCATGCGGATCTGGTTGATGAAGATGACGGTGCATCTGGAGCGCGAGATCGAACCGGTGAGCTTGCGCATGGCCTGGCTCATCAGCCGGGCGTGCACCCCGACCGAGCTGTCGCCCATGTCGCCCTCGAGCTCGGCCTTCGGGGTCAGGGCGGCAACCGAATCAACCACCACCATGGAAACCGCGCCCGAGCGCACCAGGGTATCGGTGATCTCCAGCGCCTGTTCGCCGGTGTCGGGCTGCGAGATCAGCAACTCGTCGAGGTTGACGCCGAGCTTGCGGGCATAGAGCGGATCGAGCGCGTGTTCGGCATCGACGAAGGCGCAGACCCCGCCCTTCTTCTGCTCTTCGGCCACGCAATGCAGGGTGAGCGTCGTCTTGCCCGAGCTTTCGGGGCCGTAGATCTCGATGATCCGCCCCTTGGGCAGGCCGCCGATGCCCAGTGCGATGTCGAGACCGAGCGAGCCGGTGGAGGTGGCCTCGATTTCCTGCACCGGGTTGTCGGAGCCGAGGCGCATGATCGAGCCCTTGCCGAACTGCCGCTCAATCTGTGCCAGGGCCGAATCGAGGGCTTTCTGCTTGTCGCTGCTGCGCTTGTCGGTCATCTCGAAAATACTTGCCGTAGCCATTGTTCGCTTCCTTATTTCACACCCGGCGGGGGGCGGCAATCCTGCTGATGTTCGCTTCCTGTTCTGCCCCTTATGAGGTCAAAAGGAGAACATTTCAAGAAAATTCTTCCTTTCCAGATTTCAGAACGGAGATTAAGAAAAAGTTACCGACGCAGTTCGAGAGGCGTGAAGCCAGCCCGAACCGGAGTTTTCCGTCTGGAAAACGGTTTGGCGGGGCCGAAAGCCACATCCGCGCGCCAGGCCCGGCGCGACATAGGAACCCCGGGGGCGACGGGGTGGAAGGTGCATGACGCTGCACCCACGGGAAAACCACAGACAGCCCCATGCCTTCAGTGAACGACCCGCTGGACAGTCGCCGCCAGTTCATTGAGGGAAAAGGGCTTTGGCAGGAAGACGGAGTTGGGGATCCGCGCCTGCTGGTCGGGGAAACTGTCCTCGGCGTAGCCGGAGACGAAGATGACCCGCACCCCGGGGCGTTTTTCCAGCGCCTGGGAAACCCAGCTCGGCCCGTCCATGCCCGGCATCACCACATCGGTGACGAAGACATCCACCGAAAGATCTTCGTCGTCGAGTATTGCCAGCGCTTCTTCGGCGTTTTCCGCCTCCAGCACCTTGTAGCCCTTCATCTTCAGCGCCCGTGCCGCAAAGGCGCGGACCGGAGCTTCGTCCTCGACCAGCAGAACCACCTCGCCCTGGCGGGCATGGGTTGCCTCTTTCTTGTCGCCCGGCCGTGCATCAGGCAGCGCAGCCGGCCTGTCATGGGCCGGAAAGTAGAGGGTGAACTCGGTTCCGCTGCCGGGCACGCTGTCGACAAAGATGAACCCCCCGGTCTGCTTCACGATCCCGTAGGCCATGGACAGGCCGAGACCGGTGCCCTCGCCGGTGCGCTTGGTGGTGTAGAAGGGCTCGAACACCTTCTGCAGCCGGTCCGGGGCAATCCCGACCCCTTCGTCTCTGACCGTGACCACCACATATTCTCCCGCAGGGACGGTGGCGCGGTCACGCTCCAGCGGCGCGGGAAGCCGCTCCATCCGGGTGGTGATTCGCACCTCGCCGCCCTCGGGCATGGCGTCGCGGGCGTTGACGACGAGATTCATGATCACCTGTTCGAGCTGCCGCTTGTCGGCGCGGATCGGTTTCAGGTCTGGGTCGTGCTGCAGCGAAAGCGAGACCTTTTCTCCCACCAGCCGGTTGAGCAGATGCGCCAGATCATCCAGCGTCTCCCTGAATTCGATGATCTCGGGCTTGAGCGTCTGCTTGCGTGAAAAGGCCAGCAGCTGCCCCACGAGGCTGGCCGCGCGGTTTGCGTTCTGGTGGATCTGGACGAGATCGGCGTAATCGGGATCGCCCTCGTCATGGCGCAGAAGCAGCAGATCGCAATGGCCGCTGATCGCCGTCAGCAGGTTGTTGAAATCATGGGCCACCCCTCCGGCCAGCTGGCCGATGGCCTGCATCTTCTGGCTCTGCACGAATTGGGCCTCCAGCGTCTTGAGCTTGGTGGCATCGCTGAGCGCCGCCAGCAGCAGCGTCCTGCCCTCTTCGGAGATCCGCTCCAGCGAGATCTGCAGATAGACGTCACGTGCCTGATGCGTGGCGCGAACAAACTCGGGCTTGGGCGGGACTGCGCTGCCGGCGGCCTCGGCCAGCCAATCGGCCACCGGTCGGCCAAGCCCCTCCACCAGTTCTCCCATGTGCAGGCCCTCGGCATCGGGCCGGGCAAGCAGCTCGCGTGCAAGGCGGTTGCATTTGCGGATTTCCCCGCCGGGGTCCACCTTCATCAGCGGCACCGGGATGAGGTCGAACAGGTCGGCGTCATCGGGCGCCCGTGCCGGGCCCTGCCCCAGTGGCACGAGGTAGATTTCCCGCCGCCCCGCCGATTCGATCTCGCAGACCTGTGCCCTGACCGGGCCTTCGGCGCCGGCCACCTCATGCACATGGCCCGGACGCAGGGGAAGCTGGTTGAAGACGCGGTCCAGGTGGCTCTGGCGGCCGCCCAGAAGCCGGCGAGCGGCCTCGTTCATGAACAGGATCGTTCCCCTTCTGGAGGCGGTCATCATCGGCAGGCCGATGCCCTCGGCCCCGCGCATGGCCGGTGACCGTTCGGCGAATTCCTCGAGGCGCCACAGAAAGTCGCCGTCCCCCAACCGATGGACCGAGAGCCGGGCATGGCCCTTGCGGGTAACGACATCCTCTCTGGCGGAGCCGCGCGCTTCGGCCCGGGCCTGCAGCCGGCGCAGGGTGGCCACCGGAGAGGCGAAAAGATTGTCGAGGGCCGCGACCAGGGTTCCGGGGCCCGGCGCGGTGCCGAAGCGGGCCCCGGCGGCGCGGTTGAGGTGCTGCACCCTGCCATCGCCATCGGCGATGAAGGCCGGGCACATGTCGTCCTGAACGAGGGCTGCCGCATCGCGCAGGCGGCGCTTTCGTCGGCGCCTCGAGAGCAGGGCGTGCAGGCTGGCAAGGAAGGCAAGCGCCAGCAGCCCCCCGCCGGCGGCGGGCAGATAGGGCGCGAACGGCATCTCGGGGCGGTAGAACCCGAGAGCCAAGGCCCCAAGGCCAAGCGCGGCGAGCAGCGCGCTGCGCGGCGCCAGCCGGGACAATACCCGGCCCGGTAATCTGCGGTTGAGCGCCGGTTGCGACACCATGGGCCCCCATTGAGAATCGGACATGTCCTATTTCGCGCCCGATGGGTTAATCGGCGATTAACTGGCGCAGAACAACAACCCAAGGTTGATTATTGCCCGGATGTGTCGCGTGTCAACACGGCAAGGAAAAATCCGTCCGCGCCGCCGTCGAGCGGGGTGAACCGGCGCTGCATCGCGATGTGCCAGCCCGGTGTTTCCCTGACAAAATTCGAAACGACCTGCCCGTTTTCCTCATTCAGCAGCGAACAGGTAATATAGGCGATTTTCCCTTTTTCTTTCGCATGTTCTGACGCTTTCTTGAGAATGGAAATCTGGGTTTCTGTCAGCTCTTCCAGGCGCCCTGGGCTCAGCCGCCACCTGGCCTCGGGGCTGCGCCGCCAGGCCCCGCTGCCCGAACAGGGCACGTCGCAGACCACCAGATCGAAGCGGCGCCCGGCAAGCTGCGACCGGGATGCAAGCGCCACCTCCGCCCCGGCGCGGGCGGCGCGGGCGGGCAGATCGCGCATGCGCCCGGGGTCGGCATCGTGGGCGGTGAGCGAGATCGGCGCCCGTGCCGCCATGGCGAGGGTTTTCCCCCCGCCCCCGGCGCAGTAATCCAGCACCTCCATCCCCTCGCGCAGAGGCAGCGCCTCGACGACCGCCTGCGAGGCGGCGTCCTGGATCTCCACCAGCCCCCGGCGCCAGGCGGAGGAGCCCCGCACCCTGCGGGGGTTGCGCAGCACCTCGAGCGCGGTTTCGGCCAGCGGGTGGGGGCGTGCCTCTATCCCGTCGCGCGCCAGGGCCTCGATGGCTTCCTCCACCTGCGCCCTGAGCCGGTTGACCCGCAGGAACAGCGGCGCGCGCTGTCGCAGGGCCTGCAGGACGGGGGCGCAGTCGGCCCCCAGGGCGCGCTCGAAATGCGGCAGCAGCCAGTCGGGAACGTC
Source organism: Paracoccaceae bacterium (assembly GCA_015487335.1). Taxonomy (GTDB): domain Bacteria; phylum Pseudomonadota; class Alphaproteobacteria; order Rhodobacterales; family Rhodobacteraceae; genus S012-89. The sequence continues at coordinate 4,279 of WFPZ01000183.1, read as the reverse complement.
GAGCTGCACCGCGCGGGGCGCATCGCGCAGATCGCGCTGTTCGCGTTCCCGGCCGGTCAGGGGCGAAGGGGCGTATTTCTCTCCTGAAAACAATGGCTCAGGGTCCGTACCTGATGCGCGCAGTGCGCCGATCATCAGCGCCCGCCCATCCGCGCCGCCCCCCAGCCAGCCGCAGGAGCGACGGCAGCGCAGGGCCGCGAAGACATGGTCGCGCACGGCCGCGCGATCCCCCGAGCCGGCGAAGCGGCTGGCCCGGGCCCAGTTGGTGAGCGCCTTTTCGGCGGGCTCGCCTGCGAGAATGCTGTCGAGGATGCCGATCGCGGCAGAGACGCGGGCCGCCGGTGTCATGGGGCGGGCCGCCTGCTCAAAACATCAACTTTTCCACGCAACACACTGCATTCTCTACATGATTCTGTAGTTCGGGCTTTCGCGGGTGATCTGCACGTCATGGACATGGCTTTCCTTCAGTCCGGCACCGGTGATGCGCACGAATCGGCAGTTCTTCCGCATCTCCTCGACGGTGGCGTTGCCGGTATAGCCCATGGCGGCGCGCAGCCCCCCCACCAGCTGATGGATCACGGCACTGGCCGGCCCCTTGTAGGGCACCTGCCCCTCGATGCCCTCGGGCACCAGCTTGTCCGAAGCGGCATCCTTCTGGAAGTATCGGTCGGCCGAGCCGCGGGCCATCGCCCCGAGCGACCCCATGCCGCGGTAGCTCTTGAACGAGCGGCCCTGATAGAGGATCACCTCGCCGGGGCTTTCATCGGTGCCGGCGATCATGCTGCCCACCATGGCGCAGGATGCCCCGGCAGCGATCGCCTTGGCGAAATCGCCCGAGAACTTGATGCCGCCGTCGGCGATGACGGGCGTGTCGCCGGCCGCGGCCGCGCAATCCATGATCGCGGTGAGCTGCGGCACGCCGACGCCGGCCACCATCCGGGTGGTGCAGATCGAGCCGGGCCCGATCCCCACCTTCACCGCATCGGCCCCCGCCCCGATCAGGGCGCGGGTGGCCTCGGCGGTGGCCACGTTGCCGGCGATCACCTGCACCTGACTGGAAATCTTCTTGGCCCGCTCCACCGCCTTCGTCACCCCTTCGGAATGGCCATGGGCGGTGTCGATGACGATGATGTCCGCGCCCGCGTCCACCAGCGCCTCGGAGCGTTCGAAGCCCGCATCCCCCACGGTGGTGGCCGCCGCCACCCGCAGCCGGCCCAGCTCGTCCTTGCAGGCATGCGGGTTGAGCACCGCCTGCTCGGTGTCCTTCAGCGTCAGCAGCCCCGTCAGCTTGCCCTTGCCGTCGGTGACCAGCAGCTTCTCGATGCGGCGCGCCTTCATCAGGCTGCGGGCCTCGTCGAGATCGGCCGGTTCGGTCAGCATGGCCAGATCGTCGCTGGTCATCATCACCCGCACCGGCGTGTCGTCGTCGGTGGCAAAGCGCATGTCGCGGTTGGTGACGATGCCCAGCACCCGGCCGTCGTCGTCCACGACCGGAAAGCCGGTGACGCGGTAGCGCTCCTGCAGCTTCTTGGCGTCGGCCAGCGTCTGGTCGGGCTTCAGGGTGATCGGGTTGTAGACGATGCCCGAGACGAAGCGCTTGACGCGGCGCACCTCGCGGGCCTGTTCCTCGATGGAGAGGTTGCGGTGGATCACCCCCATCCCGCCGGCCTGGGCCATGGCGATGGCCATGCGGCTTTCCGTCACCGTATCCATGGCCGAGCTGAGCAGCGGGATGTTCATCCGGATCGAGCGGGTGACATGGGTGGAGGTGTCCGCCGTGGAGGGCAGAACCGAAGAGGCCGCCGGAACCAGCAGCACGTCATCGAAGGTGAGGGCCTCGCGAATCTCCATCCGGGTTCTCCTTGGAGTTCTTCGTTTGGCGCCTCCCTATTTCACGTGGCAACGGGAAAGAAAAGCCCAAATGGGCGCTCAGGCGCTGGCCGCGTTGGTCCTGGCGGCCAGCATGCCCGAGCCCCACATCTTCAGCACCCGCCAGGCGATCGGGGGGATGAGCAGCGTGCCGCCGATCAGCGCCGCCCCGCCGATCAGCCGGAAGGGGCCGCCGTAGCTGGCCGCCAGCATCAGCATGTGCACCGCGAAGGCGGCCAGCGGAAAGGTGAACGCCCCCCACAGCGGGCTGAAGCCCGCGGCCGTCAGCCAGCGGGCGCGCGCCAGCAGCACCCCTGCCCCGGCAATCGCCGCATATCCCACCCACAGCGAGGCCTGCACCGCCCCGGCCAGATAGAGGTTCATGCCGATCAGGCAGGCCGGCGAGAGGTGGATCGCCAGCGTCGGGCGCAGCGGCGCCGGCACCGGGGCGCGCGCCAGCTCCACCGCCGAGCCGGCCCAGATGGTGAGTGCTGCGGCGGTGGTGAGGATCAGCACCCATTCGGAAAACGCCCCCCAGCCAAGCGGAATGCCGGCGATCGGTGCGACGATGAGCCCCACAAAGATCAGGTGCCAGACCGGGGTCATGCGCCGCTGGGGCAGCGGGGCGCGCCACAGCACCTTCAGCGCCACCACGATCACTGCGCCATGCACCAGCACCGCCAGCGCCAGGATGGCCGCGGCCAGCGGCCGCGAATAGGGCAGCGCCACCGCGGCCAGCAGCATCATCGCCATGCCGATGGTCGCCAGCCCCGCGCGCCCCGGCAGGATGCGCATATCTTCCGCCACCACCTTCGGACGGCGAATCACTTTCGCTGCGTAAGCCACGAGAAGAAAGAGGAAAAGCAGCGATACGGCGCCGAGGAAAGCCTCCACCGGGCCGGCCGGGAAGGAAAACACCTCGACGGCCCGCCGCCAGCCATGCCCCAGCCCCAGCAGCCCCAGGACCGGCGGAAAGAGCGCCGGCGGGGTATTGCGCCACAGCCCACGCTGCGGCATCGCCGTTCCCGTCATCTCAGTTCTTCTCCTCGTCGAGCAGGGCACGAAAGCGCGCCGCGGTGGTGCGCATCGCGCCGGACAGCGCCACGATGTCGCTCGCCACCCCGATGAAGCGCGCCCCCAGCCGTGCGTAACGGGCCGTGCGCCCTTCGTCCAGCACCAGGATGCCCGCGGCCTTTCCGGCGGCGCGGATGCGGGCGATCATGTGTTCGATGGCCTCGTCGAGCTCGGGCGCGCCCAGCTCGCCGTCGAAGCCCATGTCGGCGGAAAGGTCGGCGGGGCCGATGAAGATGCCATCCACCCCTTCGGTGGCGGCGATGGCATCGATGTTCTCCAGCGCGGCGCGGGTTTCGGCCTGCACCAGCAGACAGGCCTGCGCGTTGGCGGTGGCGGCGTAGTCGGGGATCGCGCCAAAGCCCGAGGCGCGCACCACCGGCGCGGCCATGCCCCGCACCCCCTGCGGCGGGTAGCGCATGGCGCGGGCCATGGCCGCGGCCTCTTCGCCGGAGTTCACCATCGGCACCAGAACCGATTGCGCGCCCAGATCGAGCACCTGCTTGATCATCCACGTGCGGCCCTCGGGTACCCGGACCACCGGATGCGCGCCGGCGGCACTCACCGCAAGGATCTGGTCGCGAATCGCGGAAATGTCCCACGGGCCGTGCTCGCCGTCGAGCAGGCACCAGTCGAACCCGGCCAGCGCGGCGATTTCCGCCGCTTCGGGGCTGCGCAGCCCGACCCATGTTCCGAGCTGCATCCTGTTCGCGGCCAGCGCGGATTTGAGCGGATTTTCGGGTGCGGGCATGGCTTGCGTGCTCAAATTTCAGGCATCAGGGACTGGGAATTGAACGAAAGATCAATTTACCATTGATGTCAAATCCTTACTTGCTAGGGTACGGCCACGACTGAAAAACACCGTCTGGGAGGACATCATGAAACACCTGATTGGCAAGGCCATGCTGGCCGCAGCGGCCGTGTCGCTGGCCGGAGAAGCCGCGGCGCAGTCCGTGGAATGGAACGTCTCGCTGTGGGGCAAGCGCCGGGCCTTCACCGAACATGTCGAGCGGCTGGCCGAACTGCTGGATGAAAAGACGAACGGCCAGTTCAAGCTCAACATCAGCTATGGCGGGCTGTCCAAGAACAAGGAAAATCTCGACGGCATTTCCATCGGCGCCTTCGAGATGGCCCAGTTCTGCGCCGGTTATCACCGCGACAAGAACCCCACCATCACCGTGCTGGAACTGCCCTTCCTCGGCGTGAATACGCTGGAGGAAGAAGTTGCGGTTTCCACCGCCGTCTACAACAACCCCGCGGTGCAGGCCGACCTGGGGCGCTGGAACGCCAAGCTGCTGATGCCCTCGCCGATGCCGCAGTACAACCTCGTGGGCACCGG
>WFPZ01000182.1 GCA_015487335.1 Paracoccaceae bacterium | reverse complement strand
GAACAGAAGCGGCGTGGCCTTGATCAGGATCATCCACAGGTTCGACAGCCCCGGCAGGGCATAGACCCACATCTGCGGCACGGTGATGCGCCAGAAGGCCTGCCGGCGGCTCATGCCGTAGGCCTCGGCGGCTTCCACCTGGGCGCGCGGCACGGCGCGCATCGCACCGTGGAGGACATTCGCCGCAAACGCGCCGAAGACGATGGAGAAGGTGACGACGGCCAGGGTGAAGCCGTAGGTTTCATGCACCCATTGGGGGGCGTTCGACAGGGGCATCTTGGCCTGCGGGCAGACGATGAAATCGTTGCCCTGGCGGATCGGCTGGTCCCAGTCGGGGCATCTGATCTTGTGGCGCAGCCATTCGATGCCCTGGTCCAGCGCGATCACGAAGAACATGAAGAAGGCGATGTCGGGCACCCCGCGCACCACCGCCGTGTACCCCTTGCCGAACCACCGCAGCGGCGCGAAGCGGGCGCGCGCCGCCATCGCCCCGCCGAAGCCGAAGGCAAGCGCGACCGGGGCGGTGACGAACAGCAGCAGCAGGACGGTCAGGAACGAGCCATAGAAGGCCAGGTGCTTGCCCGTGGTGAGATAGCAGGCAAACCATTGCGCTGTCGGCAGGTTGGCGGGATCGGTGCAGAATGAGAACATCGCCCTGGCCGGTGGGGGCGGGGCCACGGCCGGCCCCGCCGGGTTTCATCAGAACGTCGCCGCGTCTTCGCCGAACCACTTCCTGATCAGCGCGTTCAGCGAGCCGTCGGCCTTCATCGAGGAGATTGCCTCGTTGAACCTGGCCTTCAGCTCGGTGTCGCTTTCGCGAATCCCCATGCCGACGCCGCCGCCGAGGGGGACCGGATCGCCGACGAACACCAGCGAGCCGCCCGATTCGGCGACGATCGGGTCAAGGTAGGACTTGTCGGCCAGCACCGCGTCGGCCTCGCCGTTCCTGACCGCGGCAATGGTCTCGTCGGGGGTGGCGAATTCCACCAGCGTGGCGCCGGTTTCGGCGATGTAGGCGGCCTGGATGGTGCCGGTCTGGGCCGCGATCACCCCGCCCTCGAGATCGACATCGGGCGAAAGCGCCACATAGGCCGAGGGCTCGGGCGGCAGGTATTCCTGGGTGAAGTCGATCACCTCGTCGCGCTCGGGCGTGATCGACATGCCGGCGATGATGGTATCGTAGTTGCCGCTCACCAGGTTGGGGATGATCGAATCCCAGTCGTTGGTGACCCACTCGCAGGTGAGCCCGGCGCGCTTGCACAGCTCGTCGCCCAGTTCGCGCTCGAATCCGTCCACCTCGCCGTTGTCGTTGATGAAGTTGTACGGCGGATAGGCGCCCTCGGTGCCCATGCGGACGGTTTCCTGGGCCAGTGCGAGGCCGGCCGAAAGGGCCAGGGCGGTGGTGGCGATAATGAATTTTCTCATGGCTTTCTCCCTTTTTCTCATTTTCAGGTTTGTCGCGCGAATTCAGGCTGCAACGGTTGCGCTGAGGAATTGCTGCAGCCGTTCGGACTTCGGACGGCTGAAAAGTTCGTCCGGCGGGCCTTCCTCCTCGATGCGTCCCTTGTGCAGGAAGACCACGTGATGAGAGACATCCGCGGCCAGCCGCATGTCGTGGGTGACGAGGATCATGGTGCGCCCCTCGGCGGCCAGATCCTTGATGACGCGCACCACCTCCTGTTCCAGCTCCGGGTCCAGCGCCGAGGTGGGCTCGTCGAACAGAAGCGCCTTGGGCTCCATGCACAGGGCGCGGGCGATGGCGGCGCGCTGCTGCTGGCCGCCCGAAAGCTGCGCCGGCCAGGCATCGGCCTTGTCGCCGATGCCCACCTTTTCCAGGTAGCGGCGGGCCGAGCGCTCCACCTCCGCCCTGTCGCGGCCCAGCACCGTGACCGGCGCCTCCATGACGTTTTGCAGGATGGTCATGTGGGACCACAGGTTGAACTGCTGGAAGACCATCGACAGGTTGGTGCGGATGCGCGTCACCTGCGCCGGATCGGCCGGGTGGCGGTGCGCGCCGGCGCCGCGCCAGCGGATCGGCTCGCCCTCGAACAGGATCTCGCCCTCGTGGCTGTTTTCCAGCAGGTTGGCGCAGCGCAGCAGCGTGGACTTGCCCGAGCCCGAAGAGCCGATCAGCGAGATCACGTGACCGCGCGGCGCGGTCATGTCGACCCCCCTGAGAACCTCGAGGT
>WFPZ01000181.1 GCA_015487335.1 Paracoccaceae bacterium | reverse complement strand
TCGTTCTCCTCGGTGATCTCGATGGTGTAGACCAGCCCCAGATCGTAGATGTTGACCGGTATCTCCGGGTCGAACACGGTGCGGCAGGCCTCGACGACGCTGTCATACAGCGGATGGTCGGTGGTGGACGGCTTGATGAGGGGCGCGCCCTCGATCGGAGAAGTTTCGGCTGTCATCGTCGCCCTCGCTGAGATTTCCGAGTGATTATATAAGGAATTCGCGCGCCCGCGTCCAGAGTGCCCGATGCGGCGAATGATCCACCCCGCGCCGGGCGCATCGACATGCGCCCGCCGGCTGCTATGTTGCGGGGCGAAAGGGCCCTGCGGCCCGCAGCACGAGGTGAGGAGAAGATGAGCGAAACCGTATGTGACCTGACCGACAAGCACTGCGTGCCCTGCGAGGGCGGGGTGCCGCCGATCGAGGGGGACGAGGCGCGCGCCATGATGGAGCAGCTGGACGAAGGCTGGGTGCTCAACGAGGCGGCCACGGAAATCACCCGCCGGCTGGAATTCAAGGGTTTCGCCAAGGCGGTCTATCACGCCAACCTGGCGGCCTGGCTGGCCGACCAGGAGGGACACCACCCGGACATCCGCTTCGGCTGGGGGTATTGCGAGATCAGCTTCACCACCCATGCCATCGGCGGGCTGAGCGAGAACGACTTCATCTGCGCGGCCAAGCTCGACAAGCTGCTGGCCACCGGCTGAACCGCCAGGCCGGCAGCCTTGCGCATTTTTCCGCCGGCAAAGGCGGACGCTTCCTGCGCCTTCTTCCGGGGCTTCACGGGGTGAGGCCCCGGGAAGGGCCGTCGCGATGACCGCCGGCCGTCAGCTGCCGGGGCGTTCGGGCCCGTTTCCCCGGCCTGCCGGCGCATGGGTCTGGGCCAGCTGGGCCTCGGCCATCAGGGCGATGAGAACCTCCACGTGGCGGGCGATGGAGTAGGCGGCATCCCTTTCGCGGCGCTGCTCCTCGAGGCGGGCTTCTTCCGACATCAGCATGTCCAGCGCGCGTATCGGCGCCGGGGTCTGGGGCAGGCGGAAGATCCGCCTCAGGTCGCGCTTGCGGTTGTATTCGGCCAGCCCGTGGCGGGCGGCGCGCACCAGCAGGCGTGGGCGGCGGACATGGGCGAGCATCGGTGTCATGTCGGTCATGGGAAACCTCCTTGTGGCAGTGGACACATCCTGCCGCGAGGGCGGGGGGTGTTGCCGCCGGAGGGGCTGCAGCGTGCGGAGGATTCCGCAAATGTTTACGATTTGGAAACAATCTGTTGACAAAACACGGAAAATTAATTCTTTGGTAAGAAACACAACCCAAGGTTGAGTCGTGGTGCCCAAAAACGCGCCGAAAAGCAGGAATGGAGCGTGCCGGAACCCCGTTTGCCGGGGTTCGGCGCTGCAAGCTGGGGGGAGAGAAATGCAGCAGGAGAATGCCACACCATCGACCGATGCGCCGGCGCCGGGCGGGCTGCCCGAGGCGGTGCGCCACTATCTGGCCCATACCGAGCTTGGCCTGCCGATCCGCCAGCTTGCCCGTCTCAGCGGCTGTCACGCCTCGACGGTGCTGCGTCAGATCCGCCGCACCGAGGCGCGCCGCGACGACCCTCTGGTCGATCTGGCCCTGTGCCGGATCGGGCGTGCCCGGCCCGGGGCCGGGGAAGTTTCAACAGGAACAACGAAGGATCATCTGCCAATGAACGTGCTGTTGCGCCCTGCAGCCCAAACCCCCGACGAGGCCACCGTCGAACGCGAAGCGCGCCGGATCCTGCGGCGGCTGAACGAGCCCGGGGCCTGTCTGGCGGTGGCGCGGGAGATGGAAAAGGCGGTGGTGGTGCGCGAAACCGATGACGGGCGCACCATCCGCACCGCGGTGGTGGACGGCCCGGTGGCCGAGGCGATGGCGTTGCGCGACTGGATCGCCTGCGGCAAGGCGGGGCGGGTTTCGCGCTACCGGATCACCGCCGCGGGCCGGGCCGCGCTCAAGCGGATGCTGGCCGAGGCGGAGGCCGCGCGGGCGGGGCTTGCGGAGGCGGGCTCGCCCTTCGCCAGCCAGCACGCCGAGTGGGAGGCCCGCGAAGAGCCGGCCCCGGGGGGCGGACGGGGGCGCAAGCTGCGCTACAACGCCGCCGAATCGCCGGTGGCGGCCATGGCCCGGCGCAAGGACCGCGACGGCAAGCCGTTCCTCTCGGCCGATCTGGTGGCCGCGGCCGAGCGGCTGCGCGAGGATTTCGAACTGGCCCAGATGGGGCCGCGGGTGGCCCAGAACTGGGACCGTTTCCTCACCGGCGGCGAGCGGGGGAGCTTCAGCCCCGAGGCGGGCGGCGGCGACGGCCCGGCCGGGGCGCGCGAGCGCGTGGCCGCGGCGCTGCGCGACCTCGGCCCCGGTCTGGGCGACGTGGCGCTGCGGGTGTGCTGCTTTCTCGAAGGGCTGGAGACGGCGGAAAAGCGCATGGGCTGGTCGGCGCGTTCGGGCAAGATCGTGCTGCGCATCGCGCTGCAGCGCCTCAAGCGCCATTACGAGGAGCGCGGCCACGCCCTGATCGGCTGACGTGCAAGAGAGACTGCCGGGCCAGGCCTCCAGAGGCCCGGAGGTGAAGAGGCGCGCGGGGGATGCACACCCCGCGCGCCTTGCCTTTTTTCTCGCCTCCCTTGCCCCCGGGAGGGGAGACGGGCTCAGCCCCCGGCGGCCAGCTTCGCGCGCGCGGCGCGGATGCCGTCGCCGTAGGCCTTGCTGATCCGGTCGTAGTGGACCAGGGCGCGTTCGATGATCTCCTCGGGCACGCCCTGCATCGACTCGGCGGTGTTCATGTAGAGCCGGGCGCGCTGGTCGTCGTCCATCAGGTCATGCAGGGCGCGCGGCTGGCTGTAGTCGTCGTTGCCCTCGCGGTGGTTGTAGCGGTCGGCATCGCCCGAGATGCGCAGCGGCGGCTCGGCCACCGAGGGGTCCTCGGCCGGCCCGCCGAAGGAGTTGGGCTCGTAATAGGCATCGTTGGACCCGTGCCTGTGGCCGAAGAAGTTCATCTGCCCGTCCTTGTGGTAGTGGTGCACCGGGCATTTCGGGGCGTTCACCGGCAGCGCCTCGTAATGGGTGCCCAGCCGGTAGCGGTGCGCGTCGGCATAGGAGAAGATGCGCGCCTGCAGCACCTTGTCGGGGGAAAACCCGATGCCGGGAACGATGTTCGAGGGGCTGAAGGCCGCCTGTTCGATCTCGGCGAAGTAGTTTTCCGGGTTGCGGTCGAGCACCATCTCGCCCACCTCGATCAGCGGGTAGTCCGCATGCGGCCACACCTTTGTGAGGTCGAACGGGTTGTAGGGGGTCTTCTCGGCATCCTTCTCGGGCATGATCTGGACCATGAACTTCCAGCGCGGGAAGTTGCCCTCCTCGATGGCGTTGAACAGCGCCTCCTGATAGCCCTCGCGGGTCTTGCCGATGATCTCCTCGGCCTCGCGGTTGGTGTAGAACTCGTGGCCCTGCATGGTCTTGAAGTGGAACTTCACCCAGAACCGCTCGCCCGCCTCGTTCCACAGCGAATAGGTATGCGAGCCGTAGCCGTTCATGTGCATCGGCGTCTTCGGCAGGCCGCGGTCGGACATCAGGATGGTCACCTGGTGCAGCGCCTCGGGGCTGAGGCTCCAGTAATCCCACATCGCGGTGGCCGAGCGCAGGTTGGTCTTCGGGTGGCGCTTCTGGGTGTGGATGAAATCCGGAAACTTGTACGGGTCGCGCAGGAAGAACACCGGCGTGTTGTTGCCGACCATGTCCCAGTTGCCTTCCTCGGTGTAGAACTTCAGGGCAAAGCCGCGCACGTCGCGCTCGTGGTCGGCCGCGCCCAGCTCGCCCGCCACGGTGGAAAAGCGCGCCAGCATCGGGGTTTCGGTGCCCGGCTGCAGCACCTTGGCGCGGGTGTAGGCGGAAATGTCGCCGGTGATCTTCAGGGTGCCGTAGGCCCCCCAGCCCTTGGCGTGCACCACGCGCTCGGGGATGCGCTCGCGGTTCTGATGGGCGAGCTTCTCGATCAGCTGGTAGTCCTGCAGCAGCACCGGGCCGCGGGGGCCGGCGGTCAGCGAGTTCTGGTTGTCGGCGATGGGGGCGCCGGCGGTGGTGGTGAGTCTCTTGGTCATGGCTCTCTCCTTCGGTTGATCTGCAGGGAGGGTAGGGGAGATGGGCGATAAAATAAAATTGTCTTTTATTCTTGGATCGATTAGAAAATCTTATGGCAGTATCGCTTCGACAGCTCAGCTATTTCACCGCCCTGGCCGAGGCGGGCTCTTTCGGCCGCGCCGCCGAGCGGGTGCATGTCACGCAACCGGCGCTTTCCCAGCAGATCCGCGAACTGGAGGCCAGCCTCGGGGTCGAACTGGTGGAGCGCCTGCCGCGCGGCATCCGCCTGACCCGCGCGGGCCACGAGGTGCTCGCCCGCGCCCGGCAGATCCTTTCGCAGGTGAACGATCTGCAGGGCGCGGTGCGCTTTCATCACGGGCTGGGGGGGCGGCTGTATCTGGGGCTGATCCCCACCGTGGCCCCCTATCTGCTGCCCGGGGTGCTGACCGACATCCGCACCCGCGACGTCACGCTGGAGCTGCGGGTGCACGAGGCCCAGACGGCCACCGTGCTGCGCGATCTCTCGGAGGGGCGGATCGATGCCGCCGTGATCGCCCTGCCGGTGCCCGAACCCGGGTTCGCCGCCGAACCGCTGTTCGAGGACCGCTTCCTGCTGGCGGGCTCGGCCGAAAGCCTGCGCCCCTTCGAGGCGGAGCCTCTCCTGACCCCGGCGCATGTCGCGCCCGAGCGGCTGCTTCTGCTGGACGAGGGCCATTGCCTGGCCGAGCAGGCGCTGGAGGTCTGCGGCCTCAAGCACCGCCAGAAGACGGATCTCGGGGCCTCCTCGCTGGGCACGCTGACCGGGCTGGTGGCGCAGGGCTTCGGCCTGACCTTCCTGCCCGAGATCGCCGTGGGCAGCGAGACCGCGGGCGGGCAGCTGGCGCTGGCGCGCTTTTCGCCCCCCGAGCCCAGCCGCACCATCGCCCTGGTGCGGCGCGCCTCCAGCGCCGGGGGGGCGTGGTTCGACGATCTGGCCACGATCCTGCGCAAGGCGGGCGAGGCGCTGGTGGCCGGGGCGCGCGCCGCGGTGCCGGCGCGCGCAGGGGCGAAAACGCCAGATCCTGACCCGCCGGCGCCTTCGGATTGAGCTGCCCTGCGGGGGCGCCTTGTTCTGCAGGTGCAGGGGCCCTGACCGGCGGGCACACCGGCCGGAGCCCCGGAGGCCACCACCTCACGTGGCGCATCGAGGGCAGCGCCCGGCCCGAGGCCGGCGCGCAAGCGCCCGCACTGCGGGCTTCCATCCTTCCATCGGGGGCCCGCTCCGCCCGCATGAAAAGGGCGCATGAGGTTTCCCCCATGCGCCCCTGCGCTGACAGGTCGTCCGGCTGCGGCTCAGGCCTTGGAGCGCAGATACTCCAGCACCGTCTCGGGCGAGCTTTCGCCGTAGGGGTCTTCGCCGTGGTTGTCCTCGCGGCCGGGTTCCTCGAACCAGGCTTCGATCACGCCGTCGTCGATCACCGCCGCATAGCGCCAGGAGCGGTAGCCGAAGCCGAGGTTGTCCTTGTCCACCAGCATGCCGATCTGGCGGGTGAAGATGCCCGAGCCGTCCGGAATCACCTTGACATGCTTCAGCTTCTGGTCACGGGCCCAGGCGTTCATCACGAAGCTGTCGTTGACGCTCATGCAGTAGATCTCGTCGATCCCCAGCTTGCGGAACTCCTCGGCGTTCTTCTCGTAGCCCGGCAGCTGGTAGGTCGAACAGGTGGGCGTAAAGGCCCCGGGCAGCGAGAACAGCACCACCCGCTTGCCCTTGAAATAGTCGTCGCTGGTCATGTCCTGCCAGCGGTAGGGGTTGGGGCCGCCGACCGATTCGTCGCGCACCCGGGTGTGGAAGGTGACGTTCGGAACTTTCACGCCAACATGCATTGTCTGTCTCCTCATTTCGTGTCAGGGCGTTTTTTGCGAATTAGAATGAATCCAGGTCGGGCGCAACGTGCATGCGAAGAAAACCTGACGTCGGGGAAGGGCGGCCCCTGCGCGCCGCGCAACCCGCCCATTCGTCGCCGGCCCTTTACCGGGGCGGCCAATATGGATAAGCCTGCCCCGAACAGCCAGGAGCATCCCCGTGCGAGACCTGAAGAACCCCGGCCAGCGCCACCCCGAAAAGGCGCACAAGCCCGACAACGCCCAGCCGCGCAAGCCCTCGTGGATCCGCGTCAAGGCGCCCAGCGGTGCGGGCTACCGCGAGACCCGGGACATCCTGCGCAAGGGCGGGCTGGCCACCGTCTGCGAAGAGGCCGCCTGCCCCAATGTCGGCGAATGCTGGAGCCAGCGCCACGCCACCATGATGATCATGGGCGAGATCTGCACCCGCGGCTGCACGTTCTGCAACATCGCCACCGGACGGCCGGATGCGCTCGATCCGTTCGAGCCGGGCCGGGTGGCCGAGGCGGTGGCGAAGCTGGGGCTCAGGCACGTGGTGATCACCTCGGTGGATCGCGACGATCTGGAGGACGGCGGGGCCGAGCATTTCGCCCGGACCATCCGCGCCATCCGCCACCGCGCCCCCGACACCACGATCGAGATCCTCACCCCCGATTTCCTCAAATGCGACCCTTCGGTGCTGGAGGTGGTGGTCGAGGCCCGGCCCGACGTCTTCAACCACAATCTCGAAACCGTGCCGGGGCTCTACCCCTCGGTGCGTCCCGGGGCGCGATACTTCCACTCCCTGCGGCTGCTGCAGCGCGTCAAGGAGCTGGACCCGACCATGTTCACCAAGTCGGGCATCATGGTGGGCCTGGGCGAGGACCGGCAGGCGGTGATGCAGGTGATGGACGACATGCGCGCCGCGGATGTCGATTTCCTGACCATCGGCCAGTATCTTCAGCCCACCCCCAAGCACCACGCGGTGGACCGTTTCGTCACCCCCGAGGAGTTCAAGGCCTATGAAAAGGCCGCCTGGGGCAAGGGTTTCCTGATGGTTTCGGCCACGCCG
>WFPZ01000180.1 GCA_015487335.1 Paracoccaceae bacterium | reverse complement strand
TCGCTGCACATGACGATCCAGACCGCGGTGCTGATCGAGACGCTGGTGCATCTCGGTGCCGAAGTGCGCTGGGCCTCGTGCAACATCTTCTCCACCCAGGATCACGCCGCCGCCGCCATCGCTGCGGGCGGCACCCCGGTGTTCGCCATCAAGGGCGAGACGCTGGAGGAGTACTGGGATTACGCCGACCGCATCTTCCATTTCCCCGAAGGCACGGCGAACCTGATTCTCGACGACGGCGGCGATGCCACGCTTTACATCCTGCTGGGCGCGCGGGTGGAAAACGGCGAGGAAGATCTGATCGCGGTGCCGAAGTCCGAAGAGGAGGAGGCGCTGTTTGCCCAGATCCGCAAGCGGCTGAAGGAAAGCCCCGGCTGGTTCACGAAACAGCGCGACGCAATCAAGGGCGTGAGCGAGGAAACCACCACCGGGGTGCACCGCCTCTACGAACTGATGAAGCAGGGCCAGCTGCCCTTTCCCGCGATCAACGTCAATGATTCGGTCACCAAGTCGAAGTTCGACAACAAGTACGGTTGCCGGGAAAGCCTGGTTGACGGCATTCGCCGCGCCACCGACACCATGATCGCCGGCAAGGTGGCCGTGGTCTGCGGCTATGGCGACGTGGGCAAGGGCTCTGCCGCCTCGTTGCGCGGCGCCGGAGCGCGGGTGAAAGTCACCGAAATAGATCCGATCTGCGCGCTTCAGGCGGCAATGGACGGGTTCGAGGTGGTGCGCCTGGAAGACGTGGTGAAGGAGGCCGACATCTTCATCACCACCACCGGCAACAAGGACGTGATCCGCATCGAGCACATGCGCGAGATGAAGGACATGGCGATCGTCGGCAACATCGGCCACTTCGACAACGAGATCCAGGTGTCGGCCCTGCGCAACCACAAGTGGACCAACATCAAGGACCAGGTGGACATGATCGAGATGCCCTCGGGCAACCGGATCATCCTGCTATCCGAAGGGCGCCTGCTGAACCTGGGCAACGCCACCGGGCATCCCAGCTTCGTGATGTCGGCCTCCTTCACCAACCAGGTGCTGGCCCAGATCGAGCTGTGGACCAGGGGCGACCAGTACGAGAACAAGGTCTACATCCTGCCCAAGCACCTCGACGAGAAGGTGGCGCGGCTGCATCTCGACAAGGTCGGCGCGAAGCTGACGAAGCTGCGCCCCGACCAGGCCGAATACATCGGTGTGACGGTGGACGGCCCCTACAAGCCGGAACACTACCGCTACTGATCGGGATTTCTGCAGCGAAGGCCGTCCCGGCCCTGCCGCATGATCGGCAGGGCCGGGGCAGGGTTAAGAGCGCCTTGCCGGAAACGGCAGGTTTTTATTGAAAACATAAGCACTTGGCATTTGCGCCCCGCAGCCGTTCCGGCTAGTTTCAATCCGCAGGCCAGGACGGCCGGGACCTTTTACAGAACACGTGTGGTGCTGAGGGAGCACGTGGGGTGGAGGAGGGTCCCGGGGGTCGGGGCCCTCCTTTTTTCAGCTCTTCTCCGTCATGCAGGCACGGCCTTATCAACCGCAGGGGGCGGCAGCGAGCCCGATCCGGATGCAGGGCAACAGAGGCTGCAGCCCGGGGAGAACCTGCTCTGCCCGCCCCGCGCCCCGCGCCGGCGGCATCCCCTCTGCCAGGGCGCGACGGGCCGGAACGAATGCGATCCGCCCTGACAGGCCGGCCGGTTACAGGCCGCCCAGCTCGCAGACCACCTTCCACTCTTCCTCGGTCACCGGCTGCACCGACAGGCGAGAGTTGTTGACCAGCACCATGTCCTTCAGGCGGGGGTCGTTCTTGCACATCTCCAGCGTCACCGGGCGCGGCATCGGGCGCACGGCCCTGATGTCCACGCATTCCCAGCGCGGATCATCGGAGGTGCTGTCGGGATGGGCCTCGGTGCAAACTTCGACCACGCCGACAATCGCCTTCTCCTTCATCGAGTGGTAGAAGAAGCCCAGATCCCCCACCTTCATCTTCCGCATGTTGTTGCGCGCCTGATAGTTGCGCACCCCGTCCCATTCCTCGCACTCGTCCCCCTTGGCGAGCTGCTGCTCCCAGCTCCAGGTGGAGGGTTCGGACTTGAACAGCCAGTATTGCATCGCTCATTCCTTTCTCAACGGGCGCGCAAGCAGCGCCTCCACGGCCTCTTCAACGGTAATCCGCGCCGCCACGAGGGCGGCCACCGCACGGCTGACCGGCAGGTCGAAGCCCAGGGTTTCGGCAATCTCGGAAACCGCCTTCGCGGTGGCGATCCCCTCGACGGTGCCGGCATGTCCTCCGCCGCTGCCCTGCCCCAGCGCCAGCCCGAAGGCATAATTGCGCGATTTCTCGGAGGTGCAGGTGAGCACCAGATCGCCAAAGCCCGACAGCCCCGAGAGCGTCTCGGGCCGCGCCCCCCGGGCCAGCGCGAAACGGGTGATCTCGGCCAGTCCGCGGGTCATCAGCGCGGCGCGCGCGCTTTCCCCCAGCCCCGCCCCGATGGTCACCCCCGCGGCGATCGCGATGACGTTCTTGAGCGCGCGCGCCGCGCTGATGACCCGTGGACTGGCCGAGATCACCCGTTTCGCGCTGGCCCGGGGGGCGCGGCCCGAGACGCTCTCGGGGCT
>WFPZ01000179.1 GCA_015487335.1 Paracoccaceae bacterium | reverse complement strand
CCTCGATCTCCTTCAGCCTGGCGTCGATCACGGCGGCAAAATCCGCCTCGCTCAGGCCGCTGGCGCGCAGGACGTGCGGGTTGAACACTACCTCGTGCGTCTCGCCATCCACCACCGCGCCGGCCGCCAGCTCGGGCTGGCCCGGCAGGCCCAGCTTGCGCACCATCAGCAGATCGAGCGGCGCCCGTAATGCCCTTGCCACCGGCAGCGCCACCGGCACGCCGCCGCGCGGCAGCGCCAGCACCACCGGCCTTTGCGGTTTCATCGCTACGAGCCGCTCGGCCAGCGCCCGGCCGGCCTCTTCCCTGTCATGAAACATGGTACCCTCCGAAAGCCCGGCCACTCCTCCCCAATATGGGGCATGACTTGGCCTGAGGAAACCCGGGCTCCGGCCCCATTTCTCCGCCGGCCCCGGCGCCGGATCCTATCCGCGCAGAACACCGCCGGTGGCCTTGGCCACCTTCTCGATGATCTTCGCCGAGACCGCCTCGATGTCCTTCTCGGTCAGGGTCTTTTCCCTTGGCTGCAGGCGCACGGTGATGGCCAGGGATTTCTTGCCCTCGCCCATCTGGGCGCGCGCCTTCTCACCGGTGAACTCGTCGAACAGGCGCACCCATTCGATCAGCGCCTTGTCGGCACCGCGCGCGGCGTTGACCAGCGTCAGCGCCTCCACGTCCTCGTCCACCACGAAGGCGAAATCGCGTTCCACCGCCTGCAGATCGTTGAGCTCCAGCGCCGGCCGGGTGGTGCCCTTCGCCTTGGGGAAGGGCACACGCTCGGGATAGACGGTGAAGGCCACGGCCGGCCCCTTCACGCCCAGCGCCCTCAGCACCCTGGGGTGCAGCTCGCCGAAGACGGCCAGCACGTTCTTCGGCCCGAGGCTGATCTGCCCCGAGCGGCCCGGGTGCCACCAGTCGGGCGCGCCGCGGCGGATCATCGCCCGCGCCGGGGCGCCGATGGCGGCGAGAACGGCCTCGGCATCGGCCTTGGCATCGTAGATGTCCACCGGCCGGCGCGAGCCGTGCGGATCGCGGGGCGCGGCATGGCCTACCAGCAGGCCGGCCACTTCGGTATACTGCTCGCCCGGTTCGCCACCGGTGAAGGCCGGACCCACCTCGAACAACGCCAGATCCATGAAGCCGCGGGCCTGGTTACGGGCCGCCGCCTGCAGCAGGCCGGGCAGCAGATCGGGGCGCATGTGGCTCATCTCGCTGGAGATGGGGTTTTCCAGCATGGTCGCGTCATCACCGCCGCCAAAGAGCGCCGCGCTCTCACGGTCGATGAAGCTGTAGGTGACGCATTCGTTGTAGCCCAGCGCCGCGGCGGTGCGCCGGGCGATCCCCTCGCGCCTCTGCATGGGCGTGAGAATCGGCCGGGCCACACCCGCATCCGCCCGCGCCAGGGGCTTGCCCTCCAGCCGGGTGAGCGAGGCGATGCGCGCCACCTCTTCCACAAGGTCGGCCTCGCCCTGCACGTCGGGCCGCCAGCTGGGCACATGGGCCATGTCGCCCTCCAGCCGGAAGCCCAGCGCCTTCAGGGTGCGCCGCTGCTCCTCGGCGGGGATCTCCATGCCCACCAGCGAGACCACCCGGTCGGTATCCAGCCGGTAGGCGCGGTCCTCCACCGGGGCGGCGCCATCGGCCACCACCTGCGAGGGCTCGCCGCCGCACAGCTCCAGCACCATGGCGGTGGCCGCTTCCAGCCCCGGCTCGGTGAAGGCCGGATCCACGCCGCGCTCGAAGCGGTAGCGGGCGTCGGAGTTGATCTTCAGCGCCCGGCCCGCCTTGGCGATGGCGATCGGATCCCACCAGGCGCTTTCGAGAAAGACGTTCACCGTCTCATCGGTGCAGCCGGTCGGCATCCCGCCCATGATCCCGGCGATGCTTTCCACCCCGCTGTCGTCGGAGATCACCATCACGCCCTCGGGCATGCGGTATTCCTTCTCGTCGAGCGCCACCAGCGCCTCGCCGCCCGCCGCAGCATGAATGCGCAGGTTGCCCTTCACCTTGTCGGCGTCGAAGACATGCAGCGGACGGTTGAGGTCGTAGGTGAAGAAATTGGTGATATCCACCAGCGCCGAGATCGGGCGCAGGCCGATCGCCTTCAGGCGGTCCTGCAGCCACTGCGGGCTGGGGCCGTTCCTGACCCCGCGGATGAGACGGCCGGTGAAATGCGGGCATCCCCCCTCCTTCAGCGCCGGGTCGATCTGCACCCTGATCGGGCTTTCGAAACGGCCCGGCACCGGCTTGACCTCATGGGGCTTCAGCACCCCCAGACCGCGCGCCGCCAGATCGCGGGCGATGCCGCGCACGCCCAGCGCATCGGGGCGGTTGGGGGTGATGGCGATCTCGATCACCGGGTCCACCCTGGCCGGGTCGTGCTCGGCCAGCCAGTCGACGAAGCGCGCGCCCAGCGGCGCATCCCCGGGCAGTTCGATGATGCCCTCGTGATCGTCCGAGAGCATCATCTCGCGTTCCGAGCACAACATCCCGTTGGAGGCCTCGCCGCGGATCACGCCGGGCTTGAGGTCCACCCCGGTGCCGGGGATGTGGGTGCCGACGGGTGCGAAGACGCCCACCAGCCCGGTGCGCGCATTGGGAGCGCCGCAGACCACCTGCACTTCCTGCCGCTCACCCTCCACCCAGGCCTCGACGCGGCACAGCCGCAGCCTGTCGGCATTGGGGTGCTGTTTCGCCTCGATGACGCGGCAGATGGTGAAGGCCGAGAGCCGCTCGGCGGGGTTCTCGATACCCTCGACCTCAAGGCCGAGGTCGGTCAGCGCCTCGGCGATTTCATCGACCGTGGCCTCGGTATCGAGGTGATCTTTCAGCCAGGAGAGCGTGAATTTCATTCGTCTTTCTCCATGCGCGACGCGGCGCAGTCATTTCCCTTGTTGCAGAGCACCGCGCCCGGCGCCGAAGGGGCGCGATACAGGGCCGACGCCCCGTGCATAATGATGACGGGGCTCACCTGCTCAGCCCCCCGTGCAGTGTCGGCACGTCCAGCGCGGCAAAGCCGTAGTGGCGCAGCCAGCGCAGGTCGCTGTCGAAGAAGGCGCGCAGGTCGGGGATGCCGTATTTCAGCATCGCCAGCCGGTCGATGCCCAGCCCGAAGGCGAAGCCCTGCCACTGCCCGGGGTCCACGCCGGCCGCTTTCAGCACCTTGGGGTGCACCATGCCGCTGCCCAGAATCTCCATCCAGTCGTCGCCCTCGCCCACCTTCAGCTGCCCGCCCTTCCACGAGCAGCGCAGGTCGACCTCGGCCGAAGGCTCGGTGAAGGGGAAGTGGCTGGCGCGGAAGCGCAGCTCCACGTGATCCACCTCGAAGAAGGCGCGGCAGAATTCTTCCAGCACCCATTTCAGGTTGGCCATTGAGATGTCACGGTCGATCGCCAGCCCCTCGACCTGATGGAACATCGGCGTGTGGGTCTGGTCGTAGTCCGAGCGATAGACCCGCCCCGGCGCGATCACCCGGATCGGCGCGCCGTGCGCCTCCATCGCCCGGATCTGCACCGGGCTGGTGTGGGTGCGCAGCACGTGCGGCGGGCGCTCGTCGCCCTCGGCGCGGTACATGTAGAAGGTGTCGAACTCCTGCCGCGCGGGGTGGTGCGGGGGGATGTTGAGGGCGTCGAAATTGTACCAGTCGCTTTCCACCTGCGGCCCCTCGGCCACGGCAAAGCCCATGTCGGCGAAGATCGCGATGATCTCTTCGGTCACCTGGCTGACGGGGTGCACGGTGCCCTGCGGGCGCGGACGGCCGGGAAGGGTGACATCCAGCCACTCGGCGGCCAGCCGCTCTTCGAGCGCGGCATCGGCAAGCGCCGCCCTGCGCGCCGCAAGCGCCGAGTTGATCTCGTCCTTGAGCGCGTTGAGCTTCGGCCCCATCACCTTGCGCTCTTCGGGGCTCATGCGCCCCAGTTCGCGCATCTTCAGGCTGATCTCGCCCTTCTTGCCCAGCGCGGCCACGCGGATTTCCTCCAGCGCCGCCTCGTCGGCCGCCCCGGCGATGGCCGAAAGGTATTTCTGCCTCAGATCGTCCATCCCGATCCCCCGTCTGACTGCCGGTCGCTAGCTACCACACCGGCGCTTCAAGGCAAGAAGCCGCGAGACCTTCCGACAAGGTCCGCGGCTTCCTCATTTCTTCCCGTTTTCAGGGAACACTTACGCGAGCGCGGCCTTCGCCTTTTCGACGATGGCGCCAAATGCCTCGGGCTCGTGCACGGCGAGATCGGCAAGCACCTTGCGGTCCACCTCGATCCCGGCCTTGTTCAGCCCGTTGATGAAGCGCGAGTAGGTCAGCGCCTCGTCGCGTTCGCGCACGGCGGCATTGATCCGCTGGATCCACAGGGCGCGGAAATTGCGCTTGCGCTGCTTGCGGTCGCGGGTTGCATACTGGTTGGCCTTGTCCACCGCCTGCTTGGCAACGCGGAAGCTGCGGCTGCGGGCGCCATAGTAGCCCTTGGCGGCCTTCAGAACCTTCTTGTGGCGGGCGTGGGTGACTTTTCCGCTCGTGACTCGGGACATATCCGGACCTCCTCAGCGATCGTAGGGCATGTAGGACTTGACGATCTTCGCGTCGGGCGCGGAGAGCGTCGTGGTGCCACGTGCGTTACGAATGAATTTCTTGGTCCGCTTGATCATCCCGTGCCGCTTGCCGGCCTGGGCTGCCATGACCTTGCCGGTCGCGGTGACCTTGAAGCGCTTCTTGGCGCCGGACTTGGTCTTCATCTTGGGCATTTCCGTCTCCTATCGGGTCGGTGAAGCGCGACTCGGCATGCCTCTCGCCGGCCGCGCAGCTGAGGGCGGGCGTATACGGCGCAATCGCCCCGCAGGCAAGAGCAAATTCGCCCTCAGCGCACGATCTGCGCGAACACCCGCACGAAGACGTCGGGCATTTCCTCGATCGTGTAGCCGCCGGGCTGGCTGTAGGCGGCCCAGCTGATCAGGCCGCCGCCGATCACGAAAAGGATGATTGCCAGCCGCGGCGGGCGGCTCTCGGAAAAGGCATTGATCAGCGAAGGGATGCCCAGCGCAAAGAGGATCACGCCCAGAACCAGAAGGAAATCGTTGCTCATCTGCGGCCCTCCAATGGCGGCGGCTCGCGGAATTATTCAGGGTCCGTGTTGAAAATCAACCTTTCCTCGCAGGGCGCAACCCTCAGGATGTTGGTGGTGCCCGGCTGATTGAAGGGAATCCCGGCGGTGACCACGATCTGGTCGGCCTCGGTGGCAAAGCCTGCGCTGCGTGCCGCGCGCACCGCATTGACCACGGCCATCTTGAAGCGCTCCACCTCGCCCGTCATCACGCAGTGCATCCCCCAGCTCAGCGCCAGACGCCGGGCGGTGCGGATCTTCGAGGTGAGCGCGATGATCGGCACCTTGGGCCGCTCGCGCGCCGTCAGCAGCGCCGTGGTGCCCGATTCCGAAAAACAGCAGATCGCCTTGATGTCGGTGGTCTCGGCAATCTCGCGCGCCGCCGAGACGATGGCATCGGCCACCGTGCGCTTGCTGCCGGTGGCGGCGGCATCGAGCAGCTCGCGGTAGGTCGGATCGCTCTCCACCTCGATGGCGACGTTGTTCATGGTGGTGACGGCCTCCAGCGGGTAGTGCCCGGCCGCGCTCTCGGCCGAAAGCATCACCGCATCGGCACCCTCGTAGATGGCATTGGCCACGTCGGAAACCTCGGCCCGGGTGGGCACCGGGCTGTCGACCATGCTTTCCAGCATCTGGGTGGCCACGATCACCGGCTTGGCCGCCGCCCGGCAGGCATGCACCAGCCGCTTCTGGATCGGCGGCACGTTCTGGACCGGCAGCTCCACGCCCAGATCGCCGCGCGCCACCATGATCCCGTCGGAGACCGCGAGGATGGCATCGAAATCCTTCACCGCCGCGGGCTTCTCGATCTTCGACAGGATGAAGGCGCGGCCTGCGGCCAGGGCGCGGGCCTCCTCCACGTCGGCGGCGCGCTGCACGAAGGACAGCGCCAGCCAGTCCACCCCCAGCTCGCAGGCGAACTCCAGATCGCGCCGGTCCTTTTCGGACAGCGCGGCCAGCGGCAGCACCACGTCGGGGACGTTCACCCCCTTGCGGTCCGATATCACCCCGCCGGTGATCACCTCGCATTCGGCGAAATCGTCCCCGCAGTCGCGCACCCGAAGCTCGATCTTGCCGTCATTGACCAAAAGCGTCGCGCCGGGGCGGAGGGCGGCGAAGATCTCGGGGTGGGGCAGGTTCGCGCGGCGTGCGTCTCCCTCCGCCGGGTCGAGGTCGAGGCGGAAGGTCTGGCCCTCCTTCAGCTCTTCCTCGCCGCGCGCAAATCTGCCCACCCGCAGCTTTGGGCCCTGCAGATCGGCGAGGATGGCGATCGGGCGGCCGGTTTCCTTCTCGATGCGGCGGATGATCGCATGGCGCGCCGCGATCTCGGAATGATCGCCATGGCTCATGTTCAGGCGAAACACGTCGGCACCGGCCTCGAACAGGCCGCGGATGGTCTCGTAATCGTCGGATGCGGGCCCGAGGGTGGCGACGATCTTCACGTTTCTCAGCCGTCTCATGCAGCCAGTTCCCCTTGTTCTTATCAATCTCTTGCGGGCCGGGGCCTGTATGGCCGAAATCCCTGCTTCTGACAACTGGCGCCCGGCGCCGATATTGCCTAATCAGTCATGGCCAATCCGCGTGACGGGACCATGACCTACAGACCATTCGAGATCATCGGCGGAAATCCGGGCTCGCGCTGGCTTCTGGCCTGCGACCATGCCTCCAACCATGTGCCGGCAGAGGTCAACGGCGGCACTCTCGGCCTGCCGCCCGAAGAGATGAAGCGCCACATCGCCTACGATATCGGCGCGGCGGGGGTCACCCGCCGGCTGGCCGAAATGCTGGACGCGCCGGCCATCCTCGGCCGCTTCTCGCGCCTGGTGATCGACCCCAACCGCGGCGAAGACGACCCCACCCTCGTGATGAAGCTCTATGACGGCACCATCATCCCCGGCAACCGCCATGTGGATGCCACCGAGGTGGAGCGCCGCCTCAACGCCTATCACCGTCCCTATCACGCGGCCTATGCGGACCTGGCCGCACGGCTTGACAACCCGGTGATCGTGGCCGTGCACAGCTTCACCCCGCGGCTCCATTCGCGCGCCCCGCGCCCCTGGCACATCGGCATCCTGCATGCCGCCTGGGATCAGCGCCTCTCGGCCCCGCTGCTGCGGCTGCTGCGCGCCGAGCCGGGCCTGTGCGTCGGCGAAAACGAGCCCTACGCCGGCCACCTGCCCGGCGATTCGGTGGACCGCCACGCGCTGCAGCAGGGGCGGATGAACGTGCTGCTGGAAATCCGCCAGGACCTGATCGCCGAGGAAACCGGCCAGAACGAATGGGCCGAACGCCTCGCGCCGCTGCTGCAGGCAGCGCTGGCCGAGGCCGAGGCCCGGACCCCATCCTGAAGGAGGAGAACCATGGACGAGCAAACCCGGATCGAACTGGAGGCCGCCGCCTTTCGCCGCCTGCGCGAACACCTGATCGAAAAGCGCCCCGACGTGCAGAACATCGACCTGATGAACCTCGCCGGCTTCTGCCGCAACTGCCTGTCGCGCTGGTATCAGGAGGCGGCCTCGGAACGCGGCATCGAGATGAGCAAGGACGAGGCGCGCGAGCTGTTCTACGGCATGCCCTATTCCGAGTGGAAGCGGAACCACCAGACCGAGGCCAGCGACGAGCAGAAGGCCGCCTTCGAGGTGGCCTTCCGCGAAAACGTGGGCAACCCGGACAAGTAGCCGCGCGCGGCCCGGCTCAGATCGCCGACCTGCGGCTTTCCTCGAGGTAGATCTCGCGCAGCCTTGCCGCCACCGGCCCCGGCTTGCCGCCGCCGACCGCCACGCCGTCGATCTCCACCACCGGCAGCACGAAGGTGGAGGCCGAGGTGATGAAGGCCTCGTCCGCGCCCTGCGCCTCCTCGATGGAGAAGGGGCGCTCCTCCACCTCCATCTGCGCCTCGCGGGCATAGCGCAGCACCGCGGCGCGGGTGATCCCGTGCAGGATGTCGGAGGAAAGGTCGCGGGTGATGATCCGCCCGCCCTTCACGATATAGGCGTTGTTGGAGGTGCCCTCCGTCACCAGCCCGTCCTCGACCATCCAGGCATCGTCGCAGCCGGCCTTCTTCGCCGCCATCTTGCCCATCGAGGGGTAGAGCAGCTGCACCGTCTTGATGTCGCGCCGGCCCCAGCGGATATCTGGGATGGAGATGATCTTCAGCCCCGTCTTCGCCGCCGGGTTGTCGGCCAGGCCGGGCCTGGACTGGGTGAACATCACCACCGTCTGGGGCACTTCCGCCGGGTCGGGAAAGACGAAATCGCGATCGCCCGGCGCGCCGCGGGTGACCTGCAGGTAGATCATCCCCTCCACCAGGCCGTTGCGCTTCACCAGCTCGCGGTGCACCGCCAGCAGCTCTTCCACCGGCATCGGCATGCCCATGTCCAGCTCCACCAGCGAACGCTCCAGCCGCGCCGCGTGGCCGTCGAAATCGATCAGCTTGCCGTCCAGCACCGAGGTCACCTCATAGACACCGTCGGCCATCAGGAACCCCCGGTCGAAGATCGAGATCTTCGCCACTTCCTCGGGCAGATAATCACCGTTGAGATAGACAGTGCGGCTCATGGATGTCTCCCCTTCAGTTCGCCGAACCTGGTTTCGCTGGATTAACGCCGTGACGCACATGCTGCGCAATCGCAACGCCGCCCGGGATCCCTTTTATGATAGAGGCCGTGATAAACTCGGCCCTCCCTATCGAAACTGTCCACGATTTCGAGCATCAAGTCCATTTTCCCGTGCTCGAATTTTTTCCACAAGGCGAAGGAAACCAGATCCGCGAGCTGTATCAGCCTAGACATCCTGGAATCGACGAATAGCGGAACTTCCGAAAGATTGCGCAAGCTCCCCCATCGGGTTCCATCCTCTCGATAGGAATGCGCAAGACCTTGCAGGGTATCCTCATAGCGGGACTTGTCGACCACGATAAGTCCGCGTTGTCTTTCACGGCGCCGGTTGTAAATTCGTCTCAGATACTTGTCGAACCGCGTACACATCTGTTCGTAAGCATGCTCGACCGGATCGTCCGGGGATACCACCGCTTTCTCGACCACCATCCCGAATGCACGCAGATTGGCACGCGAAGGCCCTCGAAAAACGGAGAGTGCATCCTTGATGATCTCGACACGGCGTTCTGGTTCAACCTTTCGCCAAAATCCCCGCCCTCCCCAGATCGGACTGCCGTGCAGCTCTATTTCGGCCGGGTCGCGATCTGGGAAATGCCGCTTGATCACGTCATCAAGCTCTTTGATGACATGGTGTATTCCAATCTCGTGAACAGCTACACCTGCCATGATAAAATGTGTCTCTTCCGCCTGCCCGACATTCCCGGACATATCGACATACAGAAGGCGCATGGGCAGTTACCAGCAGCAGGCCAGAGACACAAAGGCAGTCGGGTGGGACAAACGCCCGACGGAATGCATGAAGGCACTCCTCCCGACTGCATTCCCAAGATATGAACCCCAAAACCTAACGTCAAGTAAATCGGGGGCCGACTGACCGCCAGCGAGCGTGAGATACGCCTCTTGCCCCGGCTCACCCCCAGAGCGCCGCATCAGGCGGGTGCACCCCGGCGTTGTCGAATTTCAGTGCGTTCTTCCGGTCTTCGGCCAGAAGCAGCGGGCCGTCAAGGTCCGTGTAGGCCGCGCCCTGCGCCACCAGCACCGCCGGGGCCATGGCCAGGCTCGAGCCCACCATGCAGCCCACCATGATGCCATACCCTTCCGCCAGCGCCTGCCGCTTCAGCGCCAGCGCTTCGGTCAGCCCGCCGGTCTTGTCGAGCTTGATGTTGACGAAATCGTATTTCCCCTTCAGCCCCGGCAGGCTGGCCCGGTCATGGCAGGCCTCGTCGGCACAGACCGGCAGCACCCGCTCGATCTCGGCCAGCATGGCGTCATCAGTGGCGGGCAGGGGCTGTTCCACCAGCTCCACCCCCAGCCGCACCAGGTGCGGTGCCAGCGCCCGGTAGAGGTCGCCATCCCAGCCCTCGTTGGCATCCACGATGATGCGCGCCCGCGGCGCGCCCCGGCGCACCGCCTCGAGCCGGGCCATGTCGTCCTCGCCGCCCAGCTTGATCTTCAGCACCGGCCGGTGCGCATGTTTCGCCGCCGCGGCCTCCATCCGCGCGGGCGTATCGAGCGACAGCGTGAAGGCCGTCACTTCCGGCCCCGGCGCCTCGAGGCCGGCCAGTTCCCACACCCGCCGCCCGGTGCGCCTGGCCTCCAGGTCCCACAGCGCGCAGTCCACCGCGTTGCGCGCCGCCCCGGGCGGCAACAGCCCCTGCAATGCCTCTCTTGTCAGGTCTTCGGGCAGGCCGGCGATCTGCGCCTCCACGCTTTCCAGCGTCTCGCCATAGCGGGAATAGGGCACGCACTCGCCCCGGCCGCGGTGTTCGCCGTCGCGCAGATGCACCGTCAGCACCCGCGCCTCGGTTCGCGAACCGCGCGAGATGGTGAACCGCTCCGCCAGCCGGAACACATCGCGCTTCACCGAAATTTCCATGCCGCCCCCTTCATCTTGCCGAAAATACTCCCGCCGGAGGCTCCGGCACTCTCCGCCCGCGCGTCAGATGCCCTCGAGCGCATCCACCAGCCGCCCGGCCCCATGGCGGAACGGATCCACCGCCGGCAGGCCCATCCTCTCTTCCACCCGGGCAAGGTAGTCGCGCGCCTCGTCCTCCGAGAGCGCCTTCGTGTTGACCGAAACCCCCACCACCTGCGCCCGGGGGTTGGCCACCCGGGCGATCGGCAGCACCAAGTCGCGCAGCTGCTCCAGCGAGGGCGGCGCGTAGCCGGGCAGGCCGCGCATGTGGCGGCGCGTGGGCTCGTGGCACAGGATCAGCGCATCGGGCTGGCCGCCGTGGATCAGCGCCATCGTCACCCCCGAGTAGGAAACGTGAAACAGGCTGCCCTGGCCCTCGATCATGTCCCAGTGGTCGTCGTCATTGTCGGGGGTCAGCCACTCTACCGCCCCGGCCATGAAATCGGCCACCACCGCATCAAGCGGCACCCCCTCGCCGGTGATCAGGATCCCCGTCTGGCCCGTGGCGCGGAAGGTGCTCTTCAGACCCCGCCGCGCCATCTCGGCGTCCATCGCCAGGGCGGTATACATCTTGCCCACCGAGCAATCGGTGCCCACCGCGAGGCAGCGCTTGCCCGCGCGCTTGCGCCCGTTGGCGATCGGGTATTGCACCTGGGGCACCCGCACGTCGTGCAGCTTGCGCCCGTTGGCCCTTGCCGCGGCGGCAAGATCGGGGTCGTCGCGCAGCAGGTTGTGCAGCCCCGAGGCCAGGTCGAAGCCCATCTCCAGCGCTTCCAGCAGCACCGTCTTCCACGCCTGGGAGAACACGCCGCCGCGGTTGGCCACCCCGATCACCAGGGTCTTCGCGCCGGCCTCGCGGGCCTCGGCCAGGCTCAGGTCGGCGATCCCCAGATCGGCGCCGCAACCCGGCAGCCGGAACTGGCCCACCGAATGGCCCGGCCGCCAGTCGTTGATCCCTTGCGCCACCTTGGCGGCCAGCTGATCCGGCGCATCGCCCAGAAACAGAAGATAGGGTTTCTCGATCATGGCTCCCCCCTTTGAAATCCGGCCGATGATGATGGATTCGCACAGGAATGTAATCGCAATCTTGCCTCCTGGGCGGAGGACGATCAGAATCTGTTCCCGAAAAATCGATATTTTTTCGAATAATATTTCTGTTTCCCCGGAAAATCCGGCGGAAACCGCCTCGGGGCGCGCCTCTCTGCTACGCGGCATCGTTTCTGCGGCTGCAAGAACCGGCTTGCGGCCGAGTGCGCAATATTCTACCGGTATCGCGCAACATACGGAAACATCGTTACAAGGCCAGCCATGAGCTTCCGCATCCAGCCCACGCCGCCCGCCCGCCCCAATCGCTGCCAGCTGTTCGGCCCGGGTTCGCGCCCGGCGATCTTCGAGAAGATGGCCGCCAGCGCCGCCGACGTGATCAACCTCGATCTCGAGGACAGCGTCGCCCCCGACGACAAGCCGCAGGCGCGGCGCAACGTCATCGAGGCGATCGGCGACATCGACTGGGGCAACAAGTATCTTTCGGTGCGCATCAACGGGCTGGACACGCCGTACTGGTACCGCGACGTGGTGGAACTGCTGGAGAACGCCTCCGAGCGGCTGGACCAGATCATGATCCCCAAGGTGGGCAACGCTGCCGATGTCTACGCGGTGGACGCGCTGGCCAGCGCAGTGGAGGCCGCCGCCGGACGCAAGAAGCGGATCTCCTTCGAGGTGATCATCGAATCCGCCGCCGGCATCGCCCATGTGGAGGAAATCGCCGCCGCCAGCCCGCGGCTGCAGGCCATGAGCCTCGGCGCGGCCGATTTCGCCGCCTCCATGGGGATGCAGACAACCGGCATCGGCGGCACCCAGGAAAACTACTACATGCTCCACGAAGGGCGGAAATACTGGGGCGATCCCTGGCACTGGGCGCAGGCCGCCATCGTCGCCGCCTGCCGCACCCACGGGCTCTTGCCGGTGGACGGCCCGTTCGGCGATTTCTCCGACGATGACGGCTTCATCGCCCAGGCGCGGCGCTCGGCCACCCTGGGGATGGTGGGCAAATGGGCGATCCACCCCAGGCAGGTGGCGCTGGCCAACCAGGTTTTCACCCCCTCGCCCGAACAGGTGGCCGAAGCGCGCGAGATTCTCGCCGCGATGGAGAAGGCCCGGGCCGAGGGCGCCGGCGCCGCCGTCTACAAGGGGCGGCTGGTGGATATCGCCTCGATCAGGCAGGCCGAGGTGATCGTGCGCCAGGCCGAGATGATCTCGGGCGGCTGACCGCCGCACCGCGCCTGGCGCGTTGCAAAACGCCCCCGCTGCCGTCATATAGCGTTCCGACGGATTTCGGAGCGCTGCCATGAACTATCTCGAGTTTGAAAAACCCCTCGCCGAGATCGAAGGCAAGGCCGAAGAACTGCGCGCCCTGGCCCGCGCCAACGAGGAGATGGACGTCGAGAAGGAGGCCGAGGCGCTCGACCGCAAGGCCGAGGCGCTCCTGCGCGACCTTTACAGCAACCTCAGCCCGTGGCGGAAATGCCAGGTGGCCCGCCACCCCGACCGGCCCCATTGCCGCGACTACATCGAGGCGCTGTTCACCGAATACACCCCCCTGGCCGGCGACCGGAACTTTGCCGACGACCACGCGGTGATGGGCGGGCTGGCCCGGCTCGACGGCATCCCGCTGATGGTGATCGGCCACGAAAAGGGCCACGACACCAAGTCGCGAATCGAGCACAATTTCGGCATGGCCCGCCCCGAGGGCTACCGCAAGGCGATCCGCCTGATGGATCTGGCCGACCGCTTCGGCCTGCCGATCGTCACCCTGGTGGACACCCCCGGCGCCTACCCCGGCAAGGGCGCCGAAGAGCGCGGCCAGTCCGAGGCCATCGCCCGCAGCACCGAGAAATGCCTCACCGTGAAGGTGCCGCTGGTCTCGGTGATCATCGGCGAGGGCGGCTCGGGCGGAGCCGTGGCCTTTGCCACCGCCGACAAGCTGGCGATGCTTGAACATTCCATCTATTCGGTGATCAGCCCCGAGGGCTGCGCCTCGATCCTGTGGAAGGATGCCGAAAGGATGCGCGAGGCCGCGGAAGCACTGCGCCTCACCGCTCAGGACCTGCACAGGCTGGGCGTGGCCGACATGATCATCTCCGAGCCGGTGGGCGGCGCCCAGCGCAACCGCGAGGCCACGATCGAGGCCGTGGGCCGCGCCATCGAGCAGATGCTCAAGGGACTGATGAAGAAATCGCCCGACCAGCTGCTGAAGGAGCGGCGGCAGAAATACCTTCGGATGGGCGCCAGGGGACTGGCCGCCTGAGCCGTCGGCAGGCGCGGGAGGTCTCAGCCTTCGCACCCCGCCTCGAAGCCGGCCTCGGCCATCAGGCGCTCGGAATTGCTCTCGATGGTGCGCTCCAGTTCGGCCATGAACTCCTCTCGCGGGCGCCC
This sequence comes from Paracoccaceae bacterium, assembly GCA_015487335.1. GTDB lineage: Bacteria > Pseudomonadota > Alphaproteobacteria > Rhodobacterales > Rhodobacteraceae > S012-89. The sequence continues at coordinate 1,846 of WFPZ01000179.1, read as the reverse complement.
CGGCGGGATGGGCGGCAGGAACTCCACCACCGCCGTGCCCGGCCGGCGCATGATCCCGGATTTCGGCCAGAACAGCCCCACGTTCACCGCCACCGGCACGCAGTCCTGGCCCAGCTGCTCATAGAGCAGCGCCGTGCCTATCTTGTAGGGCAGGTACTTGCCCGGCGGCACCCGGGTGCCCTGGGGATAGATCACCAGCTGCCCCGGCAGCTGCCGCCCCGAGGCCACGCCTTCCATCATCTGCTGGATGGCCTGCGAACGCTTGCCCCGTTCCACCGGCACGCAGCCCATGCGCAGCGCGAACCAGCCCAGGATCGGGGCGCGCACCAGCTCTTTCTTCATGATGAACTTCGGCCGCGGCAGCACCGAAACCAGGATGATGATGTCTAAGAACGATTGATGCTTGGCCGCGATCAGCACCTCGCCCCGGGGCACCTCGCCCCGCACCTCGGATCTGAGCCCGACCATCCACGAGGCGCTCCAGCGCGCATAGCGGCACCAGGTGCGTGTGGCGCGCCAGGCCCATTTGCGCGAGATCAGCGTCATCGGCACGAAGAACACCGCCATCACCGGCATCATCAGATAGACCTGCCCGACATAGAACAGCGAGCGCAGCCACTGGATTGCGTTTCCCATCACGTCAGCCTCCTCAGCACCCGGAAGGCGGCCACCCGCGTGGCCACGAAGGCCACCACCGCGGCCAGCGGCGGAATCGCCAGCGGCCACAGCCACTCCGCCCCGCGAAATCCCAGCCCGGTCAGGAAATTGCCTGCCGTCTCGGCATCCGGCAGAAGGGCGATGGCCGCCACCCCCGGAACCGTCCCGGCCAGGGCGCCGACGAAGGCGCGCAAGGTGAACTGGCGCACGAAGGCGCGCACGATGTAGCTGTCGCGCGCCCCCACCAGCCGCAGCACCCGGATCACCTGTCCATTCGCCGCCAGCGCCGAATCGGCAGCCAGGGTGATCATCGCCGCAGTCGCCCCGGCGATCAGCACGATCGCCACCAGCCCCAGCATCCGCAGCCGGTCGGCGGCCTTCACCAGCGGCTGGCGCCAGCGGGTATGATCATCGAGCACCGCCCCCGGCGCCTCGGCCCTGAGCCGCAGCCGCAGCCCCTCGGCATCGATCCCCGGCTCATCCTCGATCACCTCGATCAGCTTGGGGATCGGCAGGGTATCGAGCGGCAGATCGGGGCCGAACCAGGGCTCCAGCAGGGCGCGCTCCTCGGCTTCGTCAAGCACCCGCGCCGAGGCCACCCCCGGCGTGGTGCGCAGCACCTCCAGCGCCGCCCTGAGCTGGGTTTCCACCTGCCCCCGGGGCGCCGAAACGCGCACCGTGGCGGTGCGCGCCAGCTCCGAAGCCCAGCGCTCGGCCAGCCGCCCCGTGGCCAGCGAAAGCGCCAGCGCGAACACCGCCAGAAAGGCCATGGCGGCTGCGGTGAAGATGGTCAGCCGGGCGGTATGGCCCGAAGGCGGCACCACCCTGTCGGCCCGCGGGCAGAGCACCGCGGAAAGCAGCCCCGCGCCCCTCACAGGTCGGCCCCCGCAAGCTGCAGCTGGCGGTCGCGGATGCGCAGAACCCGCGCCGAGACCTGCTTCTTGGCGGCGCGGATCAGGTTCAGGTCATGAGTGGCGATCAGGATCGCCTTGCCCATCCGGTTGAGCTCCACCAGCAACGAAAGCAGCCGCAGCGACATCTCCCAGTCCACGTTGCCGGTAGGTTCGTCGGCCAGCACCACATCGGGCGACATGATCACCGCCCGCGCCAGCGCCGCGCGCTGACGCTCGCCCCCGGAAAGCTCGGGCGGCAGGGCATCGGCCCTCTCGGCCAGCCCGACCCAGGCCAG
>WFPZ01000178.1 GCA_015487335.1 Paracoccaceae bacterium | reverse complement strand
TGGCCTGGGCCAGGGCCTGCTTCATGATCTCCGGCGTGATGCCGGCGACCTTGATGTCCATCTGCAGGCTGGTGATGCCGTTTTCGGTGCCGGCCACCTTGAAATCCATGTCGCCGAGATGGTCCTCGTCGCCCAGGATGTCGGTGAGCACCGCAAACTTGCCGCCCTCTTCGAGGATCAGCCCCATGGCCACCCCGGCCACGGCGGTTTTCAGCGGCACGCCGGCGTCCATCATCGACAGCGAAGAGCCGCAGACCGTGGCCATCGAGCTCGAGCCGTTCGATTCGGTGATCTCCGAGACCAGGCGGATCGTGTAGGGGAAATCGGTTGCCGGCGGCAGCACGGCCTGCAGCGCGCGCCAGGCCAGCTTGCCATGGCCGATCTCGCGCCGTCCCGGCGGGCCGACACGGCCGACCTCGCCCACCGAATAGGGCGGGAAGTTGTAGTGCAGCAGGAAGTTGGAGCGGAAATTGCCGTGCAAGGCGTCGATGATCTGCTCGTCCTCGCCGGTGCCCAGCGTGGTGACCACCAGCGCCTGGGTCTCGCCGCGGGTGAACAGCGCCGAGCCGTGGGTGCGCGGCAGCAGGCCGACTTCGCAGTCGATCGGGCGCACCGTCTTGTGGTCGCGCCCGTCGATGCGCGCTCCGCCGGCGATGATGTCGCCGCGCAGGATCTCGCTTTCCAGCTTCTTGAAGGCGGCGGGGAGGTTTTCATCGGCCCGCTGCTCTTCGCTGAGCTGTTCGCTTATCTTCTCCCGCGCCGCGGCGATGGCGGCGGTGCGCTCCTGCTTGTCGCGGATGGCGAAGGCCGCGCGCATCTCGGCCTCGCCTGCGGCCTTCACCGCCTCGTAAAGCTCGGTGTAGTCCGGCGGGGTGAAGTCGAACGGCTCATTCGCCGCTTCCTCGGCCAGGTCGATGATCAGGTCGATCACCGGCTTGAGCGCCTCGTGCCCGAACTGGACCGCGCCGAGCATTTCCTCTTCGGAAAGCTCGTAGGCCTCGGACTCGACCATCATCACCGCGTCCTTGGTGCCCGCGACCACCAGATCGAGCCGCTGGTCGGGCTTGTTGCGCAGGTCGTGCATGTCGTCGACATCCGGGTTCAGCACGTATTCGCCGTTGGTGTAGCCCACGCGCGCTGCAGCGATCGGCCCCATGAAGGGCGCGCCGGAAAGGGTGAGCGCGGCGGAGGCGGCGATCATCGCCACGATGTCCGGATCGTTCACCAGGTCGTGGCTGAGCACGGTGCACATCACCAGGACCTCGTTCTTGAAGCCCGGCGCGAACAGCGGGCGAATCGGCCGGTCGATCAGCCGCGAGGTCAGGGTTTCCTTCTCGGTCGGGCGCGCCTCGCGCTTGAAGAAGCCGCCCGGCACCTTGCCGGCCGCGTAGTATTTCTCGTTGTAGTGAACCGTGAGCGGAAAGAAATCCTGCCCCGGTTTCGCTTCCTTGGCGAAGGTCACGGCCGCCATGACCGAGGTTTCGCCAAGGGTGGCGATGACGCATCCGTCTGCCTGACGGGCGATCTTGCCCGTTTCCAGAGTGAGGGTCTCGTCCCCCCACTGCATTTCTCTTTTCGTAACTTTGAACATCTCGTTTCCTTCAAGGAGCACTCCCGGCCCTCCGGGTCTCCTGCTTTTTCATGGCGGCCCCATTGCCGCCGATCCCACTCCATCCATCAAGGCGCCGGGATCAGGGCGCCAACACTTTCAGATTCCGCGCATCTAGCGGAAATCGGCAGAGAAGGAAAGGGGGGATCATCCGGCTGGCCCTCAGGGCATGATGCAATGGCCGCCGGACATGAAAAATGCGCCCGCTGGGGGCGCATCTTCTTGCAACGATCGCCGTGATCGCGGCCTAGCGACGCAGCCCCAGCCGCTCGATCAGCTTGCGGTAGCGCTCTTCGTCCTTGCCCTTGAGGTAGTCCAGAAGCTTGCGGCGCTGGGCAACCATCATCAGCAGCCCGCGGCGCGAGTGGTTGTCCTTCTTGTGGGTCTTGAAGTGCTCGGTCAGCGTGGCGATCCGGCTGGACAGGATGGCCACCTGCACTTCCGGCGAGCCGGTATCGCCCTCATGGGTGGCGAATTCCTTGATGATGCGCTGCTTTTCTTCGGCGGTAATCGACATCGTGGTCTCCTTTCGCGTCTCTGGATCATGGCACAAGCCGGGATGTCGTCCAGCAGGGCCCTTGGAGGGTGCGGCCAGCCTGGCCGGCGGATGCGCGCATATAGGGGATATCGGCGTGAAAGAAAAGCCCCATCTTGAACCTGCGGAACAGGTGGAGATAGCTGCAATTTTACCGATTTTCCGCACCGTTCCTTCGGATTTCGGTGCTATCCCGATACCGGGTGCATGGGAATTTCGAGGTGTGGTGATGATTTACGCGATCTTGCTTCTTGGCCTGCTGCCGCTGGCCTTCCTGCCGGATTTCCTTTCGTCCGGACCGGAAGAGCCGGAGGAAGAGCCGGAACCGGCCACAGCCGGCGAGGAGCAGGGCGACATGCTGGAGGAGGCCGGGTTCGTGGGCGCCTCTGCCGGGCAGGGCGATACCGGCGAGGAAGACGGCGCCGTCGGCATGGAATCCGCCGACATGGGGCAGGAGAGCGGCACCACCCTTCTTCCGGTGGACGAGGCGGACACCCCGGGCACGGCTCCGCCGCCCGGCGACATACTCTCTCCTCTGGACGAGGACGATCAGCCCGGCGATGCCGCAGGCGGCGAGGTGGCGCTCGGCCCGGTCATCGAGATCGATTCCGAGGCCGAGGACATCTGGCTGAATGTCGATGAATTCGCCGGCGCTTCTTATGCGGAAATCACCCGGTTCGACCCGGGGCGCGACGTGCTGCATCTGGGCTTCATGGAGCCCCCGGAAGGGGAGGGGCCGGAGCTTGCCGTCACGCCGTCCGAGGACGGGCAGGATGCGCTCGTTCATGTGGACGGGGTGCTGGTCGCGGTGCTACGCAATGCGCCCGGTGCCACCATCGACGACATCCACATCGATTACGCTTCCGCCGCCTGAGGTCACTCCCAGAGCTTGGGCTGTTCGTTGTAGCCGATGTACAGCGGGTGCTTCGGGTGGCCGGCCTTCGTCAGGCCAAGGTGGAACAGCGGCAGCCCGGTTCCGCGCAGCAGCGCCTCCACCTGCGGGCCGCGGTTGAGGTGTTCGCCATGGGTGCCCCAGGCACAGATGATCTGATCTGCCCAGCCGCAGCTTTCGAGGATCGCCTCGTCATTTCCGGGCCCCACCGGATCGGGGGCGGCGCGCATGGCGCGGGGGTCCGTTTCGCGCCAGGCGAAGATGTTGGTCACCCGGAAGGCGCCGAAGCCCAGCGCGCGGGCGCGGCGCTCGCAGCGCTCCACCGTCGGGTCGTTCTGCACCTCGGTGGCGGTGGACGGGTTGAGCATGATGAACAGCACCCGCCGCCCGCTTTCGTCCCAGGTGCGGGTCAGCATGTAGCGGTATCTTTCACATGCGGAATAGACGGCAACGCTGTGCGCGTCGCCCTTCTGGTGAACCCGTGAGATCATGCGCCATTCCTGCAAGGGACCGAGACCGCCCGCAAGGCCGGGCTACGGCTGCAGCGGCTGGTTGAACACCCGGCTGGGGTGCAGCTCGCCCGAGCGGTAGATGCCCACCGCCACCGCCCGGCCCTGCCACGAGGCCCAGGCCTCTTCGCCGTATTCCACATCCGATGCGATCACCATGCCGGGGTTGCCGTTGCGCAGCCGGGCCGCGCCCTCGGCGGTGCAGGGCAGTTCCGGCAGTTCGGCCAGCCCGTCTTCGAGGGGGCGCAGCAGTTCGTCCAGCGCCGGCGTGCGGGCCAGTTCGTCGATGCGCTCGATGGATATGCCGTCTTCGGCGTCGAACGGGCCGGACCAGATGCGCCGCAGTTCCGTCACATGGCCGTAGCAGCCGAGCTTCTCTCCCAGGTCGCGCGCGATGGCGCGCACATATCCGCCCTTGCCGCAGACCATCTCCAGCACCGCGTGGTCGGGGTCAGGGCGGGCAACGAGGCTCAGCTCTTCCACGTAGAGCGGGCGCGCGGCAATCTCCACGTCCTCGCCATCGCGGGCCAGCTTGTAGGCGCGCTCTCCGTCTATCTTCACGGCCGAGAACTTCGGCGGCACCTGCATGATGTCGCCCACGAAGCCGGCCAGGGCGGCCTCGATCTCGGGGTCGTCGGGGCGGCTGTCGCTTTCGGCGATCACTTCGCCCTCGGCGTCGTCGGTATTTGTGGCCTGGCCGAAGCGCACCGTGAAACGGTAGGCTTTCAGCGCGTCGGTGACATAGGGGACGGTCTTGGTCGCCTCGCCCAGCGCCACCGCAAGCACCCCGGTCGCCGCCGGATCCAGCGTGCCGGCGTGGCCGGCCTTCCTTGCATCCAGCGCCCATTTCACCTTGTTGACGACCGCCGTCGAGGTCATCCCCTCGGGCTTGTCGACAATCAGCCACCCCGAAATGTCGCGTCCTTTCCTTCGGCGAGCCATCAGTCTTCCTGTTCGATGTCGCGGCGCACGTCCTCGCGGGAGAACAGCCGCCGGGTTTCATCCATCCGGTCGAAGGTCTCGTCGATGACGAAACGCAGCTCGGGCGAGAATTTCAGCGTTACCGCCTTCGAGACGGCGCGGCGCAGCTCGGCCCGGTTGCGGACCAGCGCTTCGATCGCCTCTTCGCGATGCTCGCCCCCCAGCGGCATCACATAGGCCGTGGCGATCCGCAGGTCGGGCGAGGTGCGCACCTCGGCCACGGTGATCGACAGGCGGTTGAGCTCCGGGTCATGCACCTCTCCGCGCGTCAGCACCTCCGAGAGGGTGCGGCGGATCAGTTCGCCCACGCGAAGCTGGCGCTGCGAGGGGCCGGAGCCGGAATGATGCGGGTTCTTTGCCATGGCGGGCAAATAGGGCGGATCGGGCGCATGTGCAACTGGCCTTTACCTGCCCGCATGGTTGTGGCTACAGGGAGGGGCTGGCGAAGAGAGGCAGAGATGAGCGATCAGACAGAGAAACCGGGAATCGTGGTCACCGGCGCATCGGGCCGGATGGGGCAGATGCTGATCCGCACCGTGCTGGAAAGCGACAGGGCGCGCCTTGTGGGGGCGCTGGAGCGGCCGGGGCATGAATGGATCGGCCGCGACGTGGGCGAGGCCATGGGCGGCGCTGCGTTGGGGCTGCGGGTGAGCGACGATCCGCTGGAAGCCTTCGCCAGGGCCCAGGCGGTGCTCGATTTCACCGCGCCGCAGGCGACGGTGGAGTTTGCCGCCCTTGCCGCCCAGGCCCGCGCCGTGCACGTGATCGGGACAACCGGCCTTTCCGGGGACGACCTGAAGAAGATCGCCGCCGCCGCCCGGCATGCGGTGATCATTCGTGCCGGCAACATGAGCATGGGGGTGAACCTGCTGGTGAAGCTGGTGCGCACGGTGGCCGAGACCCTGGGCGAGGAGTTCGACATCGAGATCGTCGAGGCCCATCACAACCGCAAGGTCGATGCGCCCTCGGGCACCGCGCTGATGCTGGGGCAGGCCGCGGCCGACGGGCGCGGGGTGAAGCTGGAGGAGGTCTCGGACAGGGGGCGCGACGGCATCACCGGCGCCCGCCGGCGCGGCGACATCGGCTTTTGCTCGATTCGCGGCGGCGACATCGTGGGCGAGCACGAGGTGATGTTCATCGGCCGGGACGAGCGTATCTCGCTGCGCCATGTGGCCACGGACCGCCGCCTGTTCGCCAACGGCGCCCTGCGCGCCGCGCTGTGGGGGCTCAGCCGCAAGCCCGGAGAATACGACATGCTGGACGTGCTGGGCCTTTAGGCTCCGGCCCCGTTGTTCTGCCGTCCTTCGGGCCTGGCGGATTTCCGTCTGACCAAGGGCAATCCCGCATTGCATGTCGTGGTGACCCATGCCTCTTTGCCCGGCGCGCGCGCAGCGTCCCGGGCATGCGCCCGCCCCTTTGTTGTACGCCCGGCTGATCCGATCAGCTGCGACATGCGCCATCGGCACTGTTTCAAGGGATTGCGAAACCGTCGGGTGAAAGATGCGCCGGACCCGCGGCAACGGACCACCGGCCAGAACCTGGCGCCGGTTTCCGGGCGCTTTGCCCGTGGCGGCTCAGAAGTCGATGGCGATGCCCTTCTTCTCCCAGTCACCGTAGCGCACCGGGTCGGGGCCGTCGCGGCCGCCCAGTTCTCTGGGGCGGGGCTTTTGCTGCTCGGCCCGTTTGCGGCGCTCTTCGGCCTCGGCCAGGGCGCGGCGGGCGGCGGGCGGAAGATCGGGCCTGTCGGTCTGCTCCGTCATGGGCTGGTCCTTGTTCCCTTCATCCCGGTGATATAGGGGCTTTCCAGCACCGGCAAGCCGTCAGGAAACCGCCATGTCCCATTCCGCAACCGCCCCCCGCAAGGCCGCCGTCCGGCTGCTCGATGCGGTGCTGGGCGAGGGCCGGCTGCTGTCGGAGCTCCTGCCCGGCGCGCTGGAGCGGCTGGACCCCGCCGAACGGGCCCGCGCCGCCCGTCTGGCGCTGAGCTGCCTGCGCCAGATGGACCGGGCCGACCGGATGCTCGGCCCCTTCCTCAAGCACCGCCCGCCGCTGCATGTGCACAACGTGCTGCGCCTGGCCGTGGTCGAGATGTTCGCCGAGGGCGCGCCGGCGCACGGGGTGGTCAATGCCGCCGTCGAGATCGTGCGCGCGGGCCGGGGCACCGCGCGACTGGCCGGGCTGACCAACGCGGTGCTGCGCAGGCTGGCCGCGGCCGGGCCGCAAGCGTGGGAGAAACTCCCCCCGCCGCGGCTGCCCAGGTGGCTGCGCAAGCCGCTGATCGCCGATTACGGCAGGCCGGTGGTCGAGGCGATGGAACGGGCCCATGCCCGCGGCGCGCCGCTGGACCTGACCGTGAAGGAAAGCCCCGGGGACTGGGCCGCGCGGCTTGGCGGCGCGGTGGTGCCGACGGGCTCGGTGCGCCTGCCCGGCAGCCCGCAGGTTTCGGCCCTGCCCGGATACCGGCAAGGCGCGTGGTGGGTGCAGGACGCCGCCGCCGCCCTGCCGGCGCGCATCCTCGCACCCGCGCCGGGCGAGGCGGTGCTGGACATGTGCGCCGCCCCCGGCGGCAAGACGATGCAGCTGGCCGCCTCGGGCGCGCATGTCACCGCGCTGGATATTTCCGCCAGCCGGATGAAGCGGGTGGCCGAGAACCTTTCGCGCACCGGGCTGCGGGCCGGGACGGTGGTGGCCGATGCGCTGGACTGGCGCGGCGGGCCTTTCGACGCGGTGCTGCTCGATGCGCCCTGTTCGGCCACCGGGACCATCCGCCGCCACCCCGACCTGCCCCACGCCAGGGACGGTTCGGAGTTTCCCGCCCTGTTTTCCCTGCAGGCAAGGCTGATCGACCGCGCCCTGGAGCTGCTGCGCCCCGGCGGACGGCTGATGTTCTGCACCTGCTCGCTGCTGCCCGACGAGGGCGAAGAGCAGGTGAAGGACGCGCTGGCCCGCCACCGCGGGCTGACGCTCGATCTGGAGGCGCTGGACGTGCCCGGGGTGGAGCCCGGCTGGATCGGCGGGCAGGGGCTGCGCACCCGGCCTGATTACTGGCCCGACAGGGGCGGGATGGACGGGTTTTTCATGACGCTTCTGCGAAAGCCCGCCTGAGCGGCAATTCTGCGATGACAGAAAGCCTCTGCCGGCCTATTGTGGGAAAAACACCGGCCGAAAAGGCCTGAACGCGAGGCAAGGCAGGGTTCGCCCGTGTCCCAGTTCGAGAAAATCACGGCGCGCTGGACGCGCTGGATGAACCGCTGGCATGCCATGCGCTCCGCCCAGGCGCGACCGTCCTGCGGCTTCGTATCGGAGCCGGAGCCGCGCACGATCGGCTCTTTCGCGCGCGGCCGGCAGCTTTCGGCGGGGAATTTCCTGTTTGCCGGCGCGCTTGTCGTGGACCCGGAAAACAGCATCTGGCACCTGCGGATGCCCCACCGCGAATTCGAGGAGGAAATCCAGGGGTTCACCTGGCTGGACGATCTGGCCGCGGTGGGCGACGGGCCGGCCTGCAGGCGGGCGCAGGCCTGGACGGCCGAGTGGATCGAGCTGTTCGGCCGCGGCCGCGGCTCGGGCTGGACGCCCGATCTTGCCGGGCGCCGCCTGATCCGCTGGATCAACCACGCGCTGTTGCTGCTCAACGGCCAGCCGGCGGCGTTTTCCGAGAGCTACTTTCGCTCGTTGGCGCAGCAGACGATCTTTCTGTCGCGGCGCTGGCGCGCCGCTTCGGCCGGATTGCCCCGGTTCGAGGCGCTTGCCGGGCTGATCTACGCCGGCCTGGCCCTGACCGGGATGGAAGAACACGTGGAGCCGGCGGTGAAGGCCCTTGCCCGCGAATGCCGCGACCAGATCGATGCCGAGGGCGGCATTCCCACCCGCAACCCCGAAGAGCTGCTCGAGGTGTTCACGCTGCTCAACTGGGCTTCCTCGGCGCTTGCCGAGGCCGGCCGGATGGCCGCCCCCGAGCATCTGATGGCGATCGAGCGCATCGCCCCCACCCTGCGCGCCCTGCGTCATGCCGATGGCGGGCTGGCGCGGTTCCATGGCGGCGGGCGCGGGGCCGAGGGACGGCTCGATCAGGCGCTGGCCGCCTCGGGCGTCAGGACGGCGGCGCCGCCGGGGCTCAGCATGGGGTTTGCGCGCCTGCACGCAGGCCGCACCACGGTGATCGTGGATGCCGCCGCCCCGCCCGCCGGCGCGGCCTCGGGCAACGCCCATGCCTCCACCCTGGCCTTCGAGCTGACTTCGGGGCGGCGCCCGCTGATCGTCAACTGCGGCTCAGGGGCGAGCTTCGGGCGCGAGTGGCGCCGGGCCGGGCGCGCCACCGCCTCGCATTCCACCCTTGCCATCGACGGGTTGTCCTCCGCCCGTCTGGGCCGGCGCGCGATGGTTGGCGGCCGTGAACGCGAGCTTCTGGTCGATGCGCCGCGCGACGTGCGGGTGCAGTTTCTGGCCGGGGAGGGGGCGCAGGGGCTGATCGTCGGCCATGACGGCTATCTCTCCAGCCACGGGCTTACCCATATCCGCCGGATCGAGCTGGCCACCAGCGGCCGCGGCATCGCCGGCGAGGACACGCTGGCCGCGATCGAGGAGGAGGATGAAAGGGTCTTCGACGCGGCGCTTGAGCGCGGGGGAGGGCAGGGCATCCGGTTCAAGGTCAGGTTTCACCTTCATCCGGACGTGGATGCCGAGCTGGACATGGGCGGCACCGCCGTTTCCATGGCGCTCAGAAGCGGCGAGATATGGGTGTTGCGCCATGACGGGGTGGCGGAACTGAGCCTCGAGCCCAGCGTTTACCTGGAAAAGACCCGTCTCGAGCCGCGTGCGACCAAACAGGTGGTTCTATCTGCCGTCGCGGTGGAGTATGCGACGCGCATCCGCTGGACTCTTGCCAAGGCCCAGGACACGCCGGACGCGGTGCGTGATCTGGCCCGCGAAGGGGACGGCATCGCCTTGACCTGACCTTGATCCCGGGGGATTGCCTCAATGTCCAACCTTGTACCCGTGCGCCGCGCGCTCATTTCCGTTTCCGACAAGACCGGCCTCATCGAGCTTGCCCGGGGGCTGGCCGAGCGCGGGGTGGAGCTTCTTTCCACCGGGGGCACGGCGCGGGCCATGCGCGAGGCCGGGCTGGCGGTGCGCGACGTTTCGGACATCACCAACTTCCCCGAGATGATGGACGGGCGGGTGAAGACGCTGCACCCGGCGGTGCACGGCGGGCTGCTGGCGCTGCGCGACAACCCCGAGCACCTGGCCGCCATGGAAGAGCACGGCATCGGCCCGATCGACCTGCTGGTCGTCAACCTCTACCCCTTCGAGCAGACCGTGGCGAAGGGGGCTGACTATGACACCTGCATCGAGAACATCGACATCGGCGGCCCGGCGATGATTCGCGCGGCGGCCAAGAACCACGCCTTCGTCACCGTCATCACCGATGTGGAGGATTACGAAAAGCTGCTGGGCGACATGGACCGGCACGGCGGGGCCACCTGCCCGAAGTTCCGCCGCAAGCGCGCCCAGATCGCATTTGCCCGCACCGCCGCCTATGACGCGGCGGTCTCCGGCTGGATGGCCGGGGCGCTGGGGCTCGAGGCGCCGCGGCGGCGGACCTTCGCCGGCACGCTCGCCCAGACCCTGCGCTATGGCGAGAATCCTCACCAGAAGGCGGCGTTCTATGTCGACGGCACCAACCGGCCCGGCGTGGCCACGGCGCGTCAGCTGCAGGGCAAGGAGCTGTCCTACAACAACATCAACGACACCGCCGCCGCCTTCGAGCTGGTGGCCGAGTTCGCCCCCGAAGAGGGCCCGGCCTGCGCCATCATCAAGCACGCCAACCCCTGCGGCGTAGCCCGCGGCGCGACGCTTGCCGAGGCCTACCGCCGCGCCTTCGACTGCGACCGCACCTCCGCCTTCGGCGGCATCATCGCGCTGAACGCGCCGCTGGACGGGGAGACCGCCGAGGAAATCTGCCGCATCTTCACCGAGGTGGTGATCGCGCCGGGGGCCGACGAGGAGGCCAGGCGCATCTTCGCCGCCAGAAAGAACCTGCGGCTTCTCGTCACCGAAGGGCTGCCGGACCCGCGCGCCGCGGCGCTGACGGTGCGGCAGGTCTCGGGCGGGCTGCTGGTGCAGGACAGGGACAACGGCCATATCGGCCTGTCCGATCTGAAGGTGGTCACGAAGAAGGCGCCGTCCGAGGCGGAACTGGCCGACATGCTGTTTGCCTGGAAGGTGGCCAAGCACGTGAAATCCAACGCCATCGTCTACGTGAAGGACGGCGCCACCGTGGGGGTGGGCGCGGGCCAGATGAGCCGGGTGGACAGCACCCGCATCGCGGCGCGCAAGGCCGCCGACATGGCCGAGGCACTGGGCCTCGAACAGCCGCCGACGGTGGGCTCTGTGGTGGCTTCGGACGCCTTCTTCCCTTTCCCCGACGGGCTGCTGACGGCGGCCGAGGCCGGGGCCACGGCCGTCATCCAGCCCGGCGGCTCGATGCGCGATGAAGAGGTGATCGCCGCGGCCGACGAGGCGGGGCTGGCGATGGTCTTTACGGGCATGCGTCATTTCCGGCACTAAGGGCTCATGAAAAACATCTGGATGATCCTGACCGCCGCGTCGGTCTTCGTGGCGGACCAGCTGAGCAAGCTGGTGGTGATGCAGATCATGAACCTGCCGCTGCGCGGCGAGATCGAGATCCTGCCGCCCTACATCAACTTTCGCATGGCCTGGAACCGGGGGGTCAATTTCGGCCTGTTCGCGGGCGAGGGGGAGGCCACGCGCTGGATCCTGATCGCGGTGGCGGTGGCCATTTCCGCCTGGGTGGCGCTGTGGATCGGCCGCGGCCGTTTCGGGACGGCGGCGCAGGTTTCGGCCGGCTTCCTGATCGGGGGAGCGGCCGGAAACGTGATCGACCGCATCACCTACGGGGCGGTGGCGGATTTTCTCAACATGTCCTGCTGCGGCTTCACCAACCCCTATGCCTTCAACATTGCCGACATCGGGGTGTTCGCCGGGGCCTTCGGGCTGATCCTGTTCGCCAACGAGAAAAAGCCCGCGTGACGGGGCCGGAATCATCGGTTACAAAATCAGCATGACGTGGGGGGTAACGAGATGCGGGCCAGATTCGCTCTGATTTTTCCGGTTCTCTTCCTGCTTGGCGCCTGCGCCGGCACTGAGCCGCGGTTGGTGAATCCGGGCGGCAGCGCAGGCGGTCCGGACGAATTCAGCATTCTTCCCGGCAAGCCGCTTCAGGCGCCCGAGGATTACACCGCCCTGCCCGAGCCCACCCCCGGCGGCACCAATCTCGCCGACCGCAACCCCGATGCAGAGGCCGTGGCGGCACTGGGTGGCCGGCCCTCTCTTCTGGCACGTTCCGGCATCCCGGCCGCGGATCGCGCGCTTCTGGCCCATGTCTCGCGCTACGGGGTGCCGGCGGATCTGCGCGAGACCCTGGCGCGCGAGGACGCCGCCCTGCGCCGGGGCCTCGGCCGCGGCCTGTTCGCGCGCTGGTTCGGCGGAAACCGCTACTTCGCGATCTACCGGCGCTGGGTGCTCGACCCGTTTGCCGAACTGGCGCGCCTGCGCGCGGCCGGGGTCAGGACCCCCAGCGCGCCTGCCGGCGGCGGCTGACCTTTTCGTGACTTCACCCGGTTGAACTTGATGCGGCACACTGGCGGCGTCACCATGCCCGCAACCCGATGCAAGGAGCCCCCATGCCCCGCCTTCTGATCGCGTTCATCACCGCCTTTTTCCTCGCTGCCCCGGTCCGCGGTGCCGATGCCACCACCTTCACCCTCGACAACGGCATGCAGGTGGTGGTGCTGGTCGACAAGCGCGCCCCGGTGGTGGTGCACATGGTCTGGTACAAGGTGGGCGCCGCCGACGAACCCCCCGGCAAGTCGGGGATCGCGCATTTCCTGGAGCACCTGATGTTCAAGGGCACCGACGACATGGCGGCCGGCGAGCTTTCGGAAACCGTGGCCCGCAACGGCGGCTCGGACAATGCCTTCACCAGCTGGGACTACACCGCCTATTTCCAGCGGGTGGCCGCCGACCGGCTGGGGCTGATGATGCAGATGGAAGCCGACCGCATGCGCGATCTTCAGATGACCGAGGAAGACGTGGCCACCGAGCGCCAGGTGGTGCTGGAAGAGCGCGGCCAGCGCACCGACAGCGACCCGGGCGCGCTGTTTTCCGAGCAGCGGCGCGCGGCGCAGTTTCTCAACCATCCCTACGGCATTCCGGTGATCGGCTGGCGCCAGGAGGTGGAGAAGCTTTCCCGCGAGGACGCCTTCGCCTTCTACCGCCGGTTCTATGCCCCCAACAACGCCATCCTCGTGGTGGCCGGCGATGTGGAGCCCGAGGAGGTTCGCGCCCTGGCCGAGAAGTATTACGGCCCGCTGGAGCCCACCCCCGACCTGCCCGAGCGCGTCCGCCCGCAAGAGCCGCCGCAGCTGGCCGAGCGTCGGCTTTCCTTCTCGGATCCGCGCGTCGCCCAGCCCTATCTCACCCGCACCTACCTCGCCCCCGAGCGCGACCCCGGCGATCAGCGTCAGGCCGCGCGGCTGGCGATACTGGCCGAGATCCTCGGCGGCAGCGGCGCCACTTCCGTTCTGGGCAGGCAGCTGCAGTTCGAGAGCAGGCAGGCGATCTATACCGCCGCCTTCTACGACGGCACGGCGCTGGATGATACGGTCTTCGGGCTGATCGTGGTGCCCACCCCCGGCGTGAGCCTCGAAGAGATCGAGGCGGCGATGGACGACACCATCGCGAAATTCCTCGAGGAGGGGGTCGATCAGGCACAGCTGGAGCGCATCAAGATGCAGCTGCGCGCGTCTCGCATCTATGCCGAGGACAATGTGCAGGCCCGGGCGCGGCGCTACGGCGCGGCGCTGTCCGTCGGGCTGTCGGTGGAGGATATCGAGGCCTGGCCCGACATCCTGCAGGAGATCACCGGCGAAGAGGTCGTCGCCGCCGCGCGCGAGCTGTTCGACCGCCGCCGCGCGGTGACGGGCATGATCATGCCCGCCCAGGCAGAGGAGGCCGGCCAATGACACGCATTCTTTCCGTCCTGTTGCTGGCGCTTGCCGCCGCCCTTCCGGCCCGTGCCGCGGTGGAGGTGCAGGAAGTCACCTCGCCCGGCGGCATCAGGGCCTGGCTGGTGGAAGAGCGCTCCATCCCCTTCACGGCGCTGGAGATCCGCTTTCGCGGCGGCTCGGCGCTGGACGCCCCGGGCAAGCGCGGCGCGATCAACCTGATGGTCGGCCTGTTGGAGGAAGGCGCCGGCGACATGGATGCCCGAGCCTTCGCCGAGGCCCGCGAGGCCCTGGCCGCCAGTTTCAGCTACCGCGCCTATGACGACGCGGTGGCGATCTCGGCCCGTTTCCTGACCGAAAACCGCAACGAGGCGGTCGCGCTGCTGAAAACCTCTCTGACCGATCCAGCCTTCGCCCCGGAGGCGCTGGAGCGGGTGCGCGGGCAGGTGCTGGCCGGCATCCGCGCCTCCCGGACCGACCCGGCGGCCATCGCCGGGCAGACCTTCGACAGGCTGGCCTGGGGCGATCATCCCTATGGCAGCCCCGGCGACGGGACCGAGGAAAGCGTGCAGGCCCTGACCCGCGAAGACATGTTCGAGGCCTGGCGGCGCGTCTTCGGCCGCGACCGGGTCTATGTCGCGGCGGTGGGCGACATCTCGGCCGAAGAGCTGGGCGCTCTGCTCGACGAGTTGCTGGGCGAGCTGCCCGCCGAGGCCGCGCCCATGCCCGAACGCGCCGAATACCTGCTGACCGGCGGCGTCACCGTGGTGCCTTTCGATACGCCGCAGGCGGTGGCGCTCTTCGGGCACCGGGGCATCCGGCGGGACGACCCCGATTACATCCCCGCCTATATCCTCAACGAGGTGTTCGGCGGCAGCGGGCTTGAGTCGCGGCTGATGGGTGAGCTGCGCGAAAAGCGCGGCCTGACCTACGGGGTGGGCACCTTCCTGATGCCGATGGAGTTCGGCGAGCTGATCATGGGGCAGGTGCGTTCGGAAAACTCCCGGATCGCCGAGAGCGTGGAAGTGATCCGCCAGCAATGGGCCAAGGTGGCCGCCGAGGGCATCACCGAGCAGGAGCTGGAAGATGCGAAAACCTACCTTACCGGGGCCTATCCCCTGCGTTTCGACGGCAACGCGCCGATCGCCCGCATTCTGGTGGGGATGCAGATGATCGGCCTGCCGAAGGATTACATAAAGACCCGCAACGACCAGGTGCGCGCGGTGACGCTGGAGAAGATCAACGAGGTGGCCCGCCGTCTCTACCGCCCTGAAGAGCTGCGCTTCGTGGTGGTCGGCCGGCCGGAGGGGCTGGAATCCACCGATTGATTGGCCCATGGCCGAATCGGGCGGGGGTGTGCTAAGTCTGGTGGCATGAATGTCACGCGCCCCAAGATAGGGGAAACCCGCCCCGTCATCCGCCAGCTGGACGAAGCCGCGATCAACCGCATCGCGGCCGGTGAGGTGGTTGAACGCCCCGCCTCGGCGGTCAAGGAACTGGTGGAAAACGCCATCGACGCGGGCGCCGGGCGGATCGAGGTTTCCTTCGCCGATGGCGGCAAGACGCTGATCAGGGTGGTCGATGACGGCTGCGGCATGGCGCCCGAGGATCTGCCGCTGGCGCTGGCACGTCACGCCACCTCGAAGATCGACGGCTCGGACCTGCTGAACATCACGAGCTTCGGCTTTCGCGGAGAGGCGCTGCCCTCGCTGGGCGCGGTCGGGCGGCTGACCATCACCTCGCGCGCCGCGGGCCACGAGGCGGCCTGCATCACCGTTTCGGGCGGGCGGATGGGCCCGCTGCGCCCGGCCGCGCTTTCCGGCGGCACGGTGGTGGAGCTGCGTGACCTGTTCTTCGCCACCCCGGCGCGGCTGAAGTTTCTGCGCTCCGACCGCGCCGAGGCGCAGGCGATCGGCGATGTCGTCAAGCGGCTGGCCATGGCCGAGCCCTTCATCGGCTTTGTCCTGCGCGATGTCTCGGGCGGCGGCGAGGGGCGGGTGGTGTTCCGCGCCGACCCCGAAAGCGGCGACATGTTCGACGCCCTGCACGGGCGGCTGGCTGCGGTGCTGGGGCGCGAGTTTGCCGAGAACGCCCTGCGCATCGACGCCGAGCGAGAGGGGCTGCACCTGACGGGCTATGCCGCCCTGCCCACCTATTCGCGCGGCTCGGCGGTGGCGCAGTTTCTCTACGTCAACGGCCGCCCGGTGCGCGACAAGCTTCTCCTGGGCGCCCTGCGGGCTGCCTATTTCGATTTCCTCAGCCGCGACCGCCATCCGGCGGCGGTGCTGTTCATCGATTGCGATCCGCAGCTGGTGGATGTGAACGTCCATCCCGCCAAGGCCGAGGTGCGCTTTCGCGAGCCCGGCGTGGCGCGCGGGCTGATCGTCTCGGGGCTGCGCCATGCGCTGGCCCAGGCCGGCCACCGGGCCTCGACCACCGTGGCCGGTGCCACCCTGGGCGCCTTCCGCCCCGCCCCCGAGGGCGCGCGCGTCTACCAG
>WFPZ01000177.1 GCA_015487335.1 Paracoccaceae bacterium | reverse complement strand
GTGGCGCGGCCGGGGCGGCGGGCGCCTCGAGAGAAGGTTCCTCCGCCTTGGGAGGGATTTCCCCCGTTTCCGTTCGGCTGACCGGCGGGGCAGGGCGGGGGGGCTCGGGCGGGCGCGGTGCGTCCGCAATCTCCCGGGCGGTGCCCTCGATGGCCTCCTCGTCAGGGTTGAGCGGTGGCGAGAGCGAGGCCACGTAGCGCACCCCTTCCTCGCGCAACAGCTTCTGCACCCCGCGGATGGTCATCCCGTCCTCGTGCAGCAGCTTCTTTATGCCGCCCAGAAGCGCCATGTCGGAGGGGCGGTAGTAGCGCCGGCCGCCGGCACGTTTCACCGGCTTGACTTGCGAGAACCGGCTTTCCCAGAAGCGCAGCACATGGGCGGGGGTGCCCAGCCATTCGGCCACCTCGGAGATGGTGCGGAAGGCTTCGGGCGATTTTTCCATGATGCGGGCCCTAGCGCTTGTTGCCGGCGGCGACACGTTCCTTCATCAGGTGCGAGGGGCGAAAGGTCAGCACGCGGCGCGGCGAGATCGGGACTTCCTCGCCGGTCTTGGGGTTGCGGCCGATGCGCGCGGCCTTGTCGCGCACGCTGAAGGTGCCGAAAGACGAGATCTTGACCGTCTCGCCGCGCACCAGCGCATCCGAAATATGGTTGAGCACGCTTTCCACCAGCTGCGCCGACTCGTTGCGCGAAAGGCCGACTTCGCGAAACACGGCCTCCGACAGATCCATCCGCGTCAGTGTCTTGCCTGCCATGCCTATCCCTCCGCTTGTCTGCTCTGACCATAGGGTGCGGGGAATTTGCGAGTCAATATCAAGAGCTTGGGCAGCCCGGCGGAGAGGCGGAAACAGGCAGCTACCAGCGCAGGACCACCGAGCCCCAGGCCAGACCGCCGCCGATGGCCTCGGTGACCAGCAAGTCGCCGCGTTTGATCTGCCCGTTCCGCACCCCGACCGAGAGCGCCAGCGGAATCGAAGCCGCGGACGTGTTGCCGTGATCCTGGACGGTGACGATGACATGATCCATCGGCACGTTCATGCGCTGGGCGGTGGCCTTGATGATGCGCAGGTTGGCCTGGTGCGGCACGATCCAGTCCACGTCCTCGGGGCGCAGCCCGGCGCGCTCGAGCGCGGTGTGTGCGGTGGTGGCCAGCTTCTCCACCGCCTGGCGGAACAGCGGGTTGCCCTGCATGCGCAGCTTGCCCGTGGTGCCGGTGGACACGCCGCCATCCACGTAGAGCATGTCGCGAAAGCGCCCGTCCGAGTTGAGATCGACCGACAGGATGCCGCGGTCGTCGGGGGTGCCTTCGCCTTCGGCCGCCTCCAGCACCAGCGCGCCGGCGCCATCGCCGAACAGCACGCAGGTGGAGCGGTCCTCCCAGTCGAGAATGCGCGAAAACGTCTCGGCGCCGATCACCAGGAGCCGTTCGGCCTGCCCGCACAGGATATGGGCGTTGGCGGTGGCCAGGGCATAGATGAAGCCCGCGCAGACCGCCTGCACGTCGAAGGCAAAGCCCCGCTGCATGCCCAGCGCGGCCTGCACCATGGTGGCGGCGGAGGGGAAGGTCAGATCGGGGGTGGAGGTGGCCAGCACGATGCCGTCGATGTCGCCGGGCTTCAGCCCTGCATCCTCGAGCGCCCGGCGCGCCGCCTTTTCGGCCATCTGCGAGGTGGTCTCTCCGGGGGCGGCGAAATGGCGCCGCTCGATCCCGGTGCGGGTGCGGATCCACTCGTCGCTGGTGTCCAGAGTCTTTTCGAACTCCGCGTTGGGGACCACCTTCTCGGGGAGGTAGTGTCCGACCCCCCGCGCCACTGCTCGCACCGTCATTCGCCCGTACCGTTATGGTTTCCGCTGTCGTCGTCGCTTTCACCTGCCGCGGTATCTTCGCTTGGCGGGGCGGCCGATGCAACCCGCGCCGCCAGCCTCTGGGAGAAACCGGAGCGGCCCAGCCGGAAGGCCAGCCCGATGGCCGCCGCAACCCCGGTGGCATCGGCCGAGCCGTGCGATTTCACCACCGTGCCGTTGAGCCCCAGGAACACCCCGCCGTTCACCCGCCGCGGGTCGATTCGCCGGTTGAGCCGGCGCAGCGACGTCATGGCCAGAAGCGCGGCGATGCGCGACAGCGGCGTGGCCTTGAAGGCCTGGGTCAGCAGCTCGCCGATCAGCGTGGCGGTGCCCTCGCCGGTCTTGAGCGCCACGTTGCCGGTGAAGCCGTCGGTGACGATCACGTCCACCCGCGCCGAGGGGATGTCGCTGCCCTCCACGAAACCGGTGTAATCGAAATTGCCGGCCTCGGTATTGGCCGAGATCAGCTCATGCGCGGCCTTCAGTTCGGCCCGGCCCTTGTGCTCTTCGGTGCCGACGTTGAGCAGCCCCACCCGCGGGCGCGCAAGCCCCATGCCGTTGCGCGCATAAGATGCGCCCATCAGGGCGTATTGCAGCAGGTCGCCCGCCTCGGCGCGGATGTCGGCCCCGACATCGAGCATGATGTTGAACCCGCCGGGGTTGCGCGAGGGCCACAGGCAGGCGATGGCCGGGCGGTTGACCCCGGGCAGCTTGCGCAGCCGCAGCATGGAAACCGCCATCAGCGCCCCGGTATTGCCGCACGAAACCGCCGCCGCCGCCTCGCCGGAGCGCACCGCCTCGATGGCGGCCCACATCGAGGTGCCCTTCCCGTTGCGCATCACGTGAGAGGGCTTGTCTTCCATGCTCACCACGCCGTCGGCATGGCGAATCTCGCATCGCTCCGCCAGCCCGCGGCGGCGCGCGATCAGGGCGCGCAGCTCGTCCTCGGGCCCATGAACGAGAAAGCCGATCTTCGGGTTGTGCTCGGCAGACTGGGCCATCCCTGCGACAACCGCCGCCGGCCCTCGATCGCCGCCCATGGCGTCAACCGAAATGATGGTGCCTTTAGCACCCCCGGCCCTGTGATCGTTTCCTGTCGTCATGCCCGGAGCGCCGGAGGGCGTAGCTTACGCCGCGTCCTCGTCGTCGAGATCGATCTCGTCGGCCATCGCGACCACCTCGCGGTCATCGTAATGGCCGCAGGAGGGGCAGACGTGATGCGGCCGCTTGAGTTCGCCGCAGTTGCTGCATTCAGCCGGGTTTGCCGCGACCAGAGCGTCGTGGGCGCGGCGCATGTTCCGCTTGGAGCGGGTGATCTTGTTCTGAGGGACAGCCATGTCTCAACCTCGGGTTTTCGGGGGGCAGCATGCCCCGTGTTGTCAGGTCTTCACGGCGTCTTACGCGCTTCCGGCGCCCGTGTCCAACCCATCTTGCAAACGAGGCCGGGAACATACTGCGATTTCGTCGCGGCGCAAGGGGTTTCTGGCCCTTCACTCCTTCTTGTCGCCCAGGCTGTCGCGCAGCGCCCGCAGCCCGGCGAAGGGGCGCGCGTCCTCGTCGCTCATGGGCGTCTTTCCCGGTTCGGTGAAGGTGCTTTCCGTCAGCTGTGCGCCTTCGGCGCGCGGCCAGTCGGGCAGGGCCAGCGCCAGCGCCTCGAGCATCACCGCGCCCAGGTCGATCTCGTCGCCCAGCGGCTCGGCGCGGTCGTCTTCGGGCATCTCCACCTCCGAGCCGGGTTCGGGCTGCGGCATCGCGGACAGAAACAGCCGCTCCACCGGCTCGTCGATGCGGGTGGTCACCGGGGCGAGCGTCACCACGCAGGGCTGCACCACGGTGGCGCCGAGCATGGCGCGCAGTTGCCAGTCGCGCCGGCCCGCCGGCTCCAGCACCCCGTGAAAGCGCAGCTTGCGCAGCCCGTTCAGGCCCAGCTCGTCGCGGAGCGCGGCCACCACCTCGGGTGAGGGGCGCAGATCGAAGGCATGGCTCCGGCCTGCCTGCAGATCGCAGACCCGCAGCGGGTGCGCCCAGGCCGGGCCCTGTCGAGAAGATGTCATGGCGCTTGTCCTTGAACCGGAGACGTTCCTTCTGTAAGCCGGATAAGTGGCACAAGGCGGCATGGCAAGGGGGCTATATGCGCACGCTGAGGGGTAAGGTCAGACTGGTGATGCTGGCCTGCCTGATGATGGCACTGTCCGCCTGCGCCGCCAGTTTCCGCACCCATGGCTATGC
>WFPZ01000176.1 GCA_015487335.1 Paracoccaceae bacterium | reverse complement strand
CCCTTTCTTCGCCCCAAGTCCCTCATCCCGCGCCATCAGGGCACCTGAGAAACCGCCCGCTTTTCAGCGCATGAACGGCAAAAATATACCACAATCGGCCGTTACTGTTTCCAGTATTGAAACAAAATCATGGGAAGGAAGGATTCACTGATGGAAACTATCATGCTCTGGGTTGCCACGAACACTTTCGTCATGCTTGCCGCCGCGGCCCTGCTGTGCGGCGTCGCCCTGATGAGCGTGCTCATGGGCCGCACCGCCAGGCGTCGCGAAGAAGCGGAAAGCCTGCAGGACTGACACAACCACCTGCAGCCGGGCGGGGCCCCCCTCCCCCCGCCCGCACCTCCCCGTGCCGTCTCGTTCTCCGAAAGGGGGCGTGAGTGCCGGGAGAGCCTTTCACGCCGCAATCGCCCTTGACCAGGGCCCCGGTTCCACGGCAAATGGACCTGCATGGTTCCCCGTCAACATGCCAAGCATGGGGGAGCATATGGGAATGTGGTGCGGGCGACCCAAACCGGGGCCCAAGGCCACAGCCGCCCCCGCGACTGTAAGCGGAGAGCGTTCCGTCACGATGCCACTGGGAAACCGGGAAGGCGACGGCGCGCAGCGACCCGCAAGCCAGGAGACCAGCCATGCACCGAAACCGCAATCCTCGTCGGGTGTGACGAGAAAAGGAGAAATGACATGACGACCCTTGCACAATCCCTGTCGATCAGCCGGAGCGAGCTGATGGCACTGGTGTTTTCCGCCGCCTTCGGGATCTTCCTGATCGGCATGGCCGGCTTTGCGCAAGCTGATGCCGCGCACAACGCCGCCCACGATTCGCGCCACGCGATCGCCTTTCCCTGCCACTGACCATGCTGAAAAAACTGTTTGCCGGCGGTCTGTTCGCCGGGCTGGTCGCGGGGCTCGTCGCCACCGTGCTCCAGGTCACGTCCATGGTTCCGATCATCCTCGAGGCCGAGCTCTACGAAACCGGCGCCAAGGTGCACTATGCCGGCGCCGACATCGGGGCCGAAGACCCGGGGGCGGAGGTTGAAGGAGACATCGTCACCAACCGCAACATCCTGACCTTCGGGATAAACCTCGTTACCTACGTGGGCTTCGGCCTGCTGATGGTGGTGGGATTCGCCCTCGCCGAGCGGGCAGGCTACCGGATCGACTGGCGCACCGGGCTGCTGTGGGGGGCTGCGGGCTTTGCGGCCTTCGTCGTTGCCCCGGCCGGCGGTCTGCCGCCCGAGTTGCCGGGGGCCGCGGCGGCCGATCTCTTCGCCCGCCAGACATGGTGGATCGGCACCGTCATCGCCACGGCTGTCGGCATCGCCCTGATCGCCTTCGGCGGCAAGCCCATGCACGTTGCCGGGGCGGTGGTGCTGATCATGCTCCCGCAGGTGATCGGCGCCCCCCAGCCGGAGGAATACGCCGGCGTGGTGCCGCCCGAGATGGCCGGGCATTTCGCGGCCCGCAGCGTGGCGGTGAATGCGGCTACCTGGATCGTGCTCGGGGCGGTGGCGGGGCTCGTGTGGTCCCGCACCCCGCAGAACGCCTGAACGACTGCCGCGCCGGGCAACCGGCGCGGCACACAAGAAGGGCTAGAAATGGCACGGAAGATACCTGCAACCGTCATCACCGGCTTTCTCGGCAGCGGCAAGACGACGCTGATCCGCCACCTGCTGGCGAATGCCGGGGGCAAGCGCATCGCGCTGATCATCAACGAGTTCGGCGATCTCGGGGTGGACGGCGAGATTCTCAAGGGGTGCGGCGATGCGGCATGCACCGAAGACGATGTCATGGAGCTTTCGAACGGCTGCATCTGCTGCACCGTGGCCGAGGATTTCATTCCCACCATGCAGAAGCTGCTGGAGCGGCCCGAGCCGCCCGAACACATCGTCATCGAGACCTCGGGCCTTGCCCTGCCGCAGCCGCTGGTGAGCGCCTTCAACTGGCCCGAGATCTCCACCCGCGTCACGGTGGACGGGGTGGTGACGGTGGTCGACGGGCGCGCCGCCGCCGACGGCCAGTTCGCCCATGACGTGGCCGCGGTGGATGCCCAGCGCCGGGCCGACGAGAACCTCGATCACGAAACCCCGCTGTCGGAACTCTTCGAGGATCAGCTCGCCTGCGCCGACATGATCGTGGTCAACAAGACGGATCTGCTTTCCGAGGCCGAGGCCCGGGATCTGGCCGCACGGCTGAAGGCGGGCGCGCGCCCCGGCGTTCGGGTCGTGAAAACCGCCATGGGCCGGCTGCCCGCCGAGGTGCTGCTGGGCCTCGAAGCGGCGGCAGAGGCCGACATGGCCGCCCGCCACGCGCCGCATCACGCCCACCACCACGAGGGCGACGATCACCACCACGATCACGACGATTTCGAAAGTTTCGCGGTGACGCGCGGCGAAATCTCCGATCCTGCCGCCTTCGCCGAACACCTCTCGCAGGTGATCCGCTCTCACGCCATCCTTCGCCTCAAGGGCTTCGCCGCGGTCTCGGGCAAGCCGATGCGCCTTGCCATCCAGGCCGTGGGTCCGCGGGTCGATCACTACTTCGATCGCCCCCTTGCCCCCGGCGAGGCACGCGAAACCCGCCTCGTGGTGATCGGCGAAGCCGGGCTCGACCGGGCGGCGATTGCCGCCGCGATCCGGGCATGACCCTTACCATCACCACCGAAGATCCTCTTTCCCCCGACGGGCTGGCCCTGATCGAGGGGTCCGAAGCCGCCCTGCGCGAGGTGTACACGCCCGAAGAGTGTTTCACCTTCTCGCCGCAGGAGCTGGCCGCGCCCGGCATCAGCTTCTTCGTGGCGCGCAGAAACGGCAGGCCGGTGGGCTGCGTCGCCCTGTGCGACTGCGGCGATTACGCCGAGGTCAAGCGCCTCTTCGTCGCCCCCGAGGCCCGCGGCACCGGCACCGGCCGTGCCCTGATGGCCCATCTCGAGGCCCAGGCCCGCAGCCGCGGCCATCGGCTGATCCGGCTGGAAACCGGCCCCCGCCTGGCCAGTGGCGTGGCCCTCTACGAACGCCTCGGCTACCGCCGCCGCGGCCCGTTCGGCAGTTACCGGGACCACCCGGCCAGCCTGTTCATGGAAAAGGTGCTATAAGGCTGCCATGCTTCATCTTGCCCCGAACACTCCCGCCGGAGGCGCCCGTCCCGGACACGGGCGCAGCCGCTGATGCACCTGCTTGCCGCCACCCCCGGCGCCATCGACGACGGGCGCGAGCCCGTGGACCTGGGCCAGAGCCCGGCCGACGTGGTGTTCATCTCCGCCGCCGACACCGAGCTCGCCGCCCTTGCCCGGGCCCGCGCGCAGATGCCCGACCCGCCTGCCCTGCGGCTGGCCAACCTCACCCACCTGGCGCATCCGATGTCGGTGGAT
>WFPZ01000175.1 GCA_015487335.1 Paracoccaceae bacterium | reverse complement strand
GGCAGTTCCGGCGCCGGGCGTTGTAGAACTCGTGCACCAGGGCGGGGTTGCGGGCAAAGCCCTCGGGGGTGGCCACGTCGTCGAGATCATGGCGCGTCCACAGCCCGCCGGCGTCGCGGAAGGTGCCCAGCCCGCTCTCGGCGGAAATGCCTGCCCCGGTGAGAATGACGATGCGCGGTTTCATGCCGATT
Organism: Paracoccaceae bacterium; assembly: GCA_015487335.1. Lineage (GTDB taxonomy): Bacteria > Pseudomonadota > Alphaproteobacteria > Rhodobacterales > Rhodobacteraceae > S012-89. Next base: position 2,719 of record WFPZ01000175.1, on the reverse strand, counting down.
CTCCCTGGTTTCCTCCGGCCGCCAGCTTGACCTCCGGCCCTGAATAACGCCACATTCGCGCAAAACGAAGCGGGAACGTCCGGAACGTGAAGAGCGGGAGCACACCGAGGCATGTCTGGTTCGTCGGCGGGCTGGCGCTCTTGTGGGGGGCGGTCAGCATCTTTGCCTATCTGGGAAGCGTGAGGGGAAGCGGCGAGATTTCCGGCGTTGCCGCCTGGGAGGAAAACTTCCGCGGCTGGGGGATGTGGGCCGGGCTGATCGGCGCGGGGCTGATGCTGGCGCGGTGCCGGTTGTCGGTTCCGGTGCTGGGCGCTTCCCTCGTCTCGGTCCTGGCGGATTTCATCTGGCGTCTGGCAGGCGGTGCCGTGCCGTTTTCGGGAAGTTCCGATGCCCTTTCCTTCGGTTTTGCCGTTGCGGGCCTGGCCATTTCCGCCGCCCTTGTGGACTATGTCGTGTCCCTTTCCGGGAGCGGCCATTTCGAAACGTCTTCATGAGATGCTTTCACGAGAGAAAGGCGCTTCATGATTCATGTTCTTTTCGTATGCCTTGGTAACATCTGCCGTTCTCCGGCTGCGGAAGTGGTCTTTCGCGACATGGCCGGGCAGGCGGGGCTGGACGTGGAGGCCGACAGCGCGGGAACGGCGGGATGGCACGTGGGAAAACCGCCTTACGAGCCCATGATCCGGGCCGCGGCGGCGCGGGGGTACGATCTGCGGCCGTTGCGGGCACGCCGGTTCGTGGCCGAGGACTTTTCCCGCTTTGATCTGCTTCTGGCAATGGATGGCGACAACCTGCGCGACATGGAAATCCTGCGCCCGCCCGGCAATGACACGCCGGCGGAGCTGTTTCTGTCGTGCATGTCCAATGCTCCGTTTTCCGATGTGCCCGATCCTTACTACACCCGCGATTTCGAGCAGACGCTTGACCTGATCGAACAGGCTTCACGGGATCTGATCGAACGGTTCAGATGACCTCGGCCTCGGGCAGGGGGCGGCCGGCGGCCACCCGATCGTAGCCCAGGGGCGAGAGGTCCAGCGTGCGGTAGCTTCCTTCGGCGATCAGCTCGGCCACCCCGCGCCCCATGGCCGGGGCCTGCTGCAGCCCGTGGCCGGAAAAGCCGTTGACGAAGATGAAGTTCTCCACCTCCGGGTGCGGGCCGACGATGGCGTTCTGGTCCAGCCGGTTGTAGGCGTAATGCCCCACCCAGGCGCTGATCAGCTTCACCGCCTCGAAGGCGGGGATGCGGCTGGCCAGCAATGGCCAGAAACGTTCTTCCCAGATGTCCGGCTCCAGGTGGAAATCGTCGGGCGCCACGGCGGTGTCCTCCTCCGGCGCGCCGCCCAGCATGTAGTTGGCCCCGTCGGTGCGCACGTGAAAACCCAGGGGGTCCACCGTGAGGGGCAGATCGCGCGGCAGCGGATCCTTCGCGCGAAACACGAAGGTGTAGCGCCGGCGCGGCTCCACCGGCAGGTCGAGCCCGGCCATGGCCGCCACCCGTGCCGCCCGCGGGCCGGCCGCGTTGACCACATGCCCGCAGCCCACCCGGGAGCCATCGGCCAGAACCGCCGCCTCCACCCGGTTGCCGCGGCGCACGAGCCCCGTCACCTCGCCATGATGAAATTCCACCCCCCGCCGGCGCGCCATGCGCCGCCACCAGTCGAAGATGGTGTTGCCGTCGAAATACCCCTCGTCGCGGGTGCCCAGAGAGCCCAGAACGATGCCCTCGAGGTTGAAGAAGGGAAACTCGCGCGCCAGCTCTTCGGGGCTCATCAGCACCGTGCCCGCCCCCAGCGCCGCCTGCAGCCGGTGGTTGGCGCGCAGCCGCTCGGCGGTGGCTTCGGAGGCGGCGAGATAGAGATAGCCGAAGGGGTGCGTGTGGATTTCCGGCGCTTGCGCATCGCCGATGTGGTCACGGAAATGGCGCACGTAGTCCACCGCGAATTGCGAGATGCGGATATTGATCTCGGAGGAGAACTGCAGCCGCATGCAGCTGTTGGAATGGGCGGTGGAGCACTGCCCGTAGCCGGGGTCGCGCTCCACCACCAGGATGCGCCCGTCAAAGCCGGGATGGGCCGAGAGGAAATGCGCCACCGCCGCGCCCATCATCGCGCCACCGACGATCACCACGTCGTAGCTGTTTCGCTGCGGCCCGCTCATCCTCGCTCCTGTCTCGTTGCTCCGGGTTCGGGAAGGTCCATGCCCCGCCTCATCCGTTCGTCTGTCATCCGCGCCGCGGCGGAAGATGCCCCGGCTGCCGTGGCGCGTCAATTCGCAAGGCGGGGGCCGGGCAGCCCGGGGCCTGGCGTGGCCGTGGCACCTTGACCCACCCGCCATTCCCTTCCATATCCCCTCCCCATGACCGAGCTGTCCCATATCCGCAATTTCTCCATCGTCGCGCATATCGACCACGGGAAATCCACCCTCGCCGACCGGCTGATCCAGCTGACCGGCACCGTGGCTGAGCGCGACATGAAGGAGCAGCTGCTCGATTCCATGGACATCGAGCGCGAGCGCGGCATCACCATCAAGGCCAACGCGGTGCGCATCGAATACCCGGCGCGCGACGGCCAGACCTACATCCTCAACCTCATCGACACGCCCGGTCACGTGGATTTCGCCTATGAGGTCTCGCGCTCCATGCGCGCGGTGGAGGGCTCGCTTCTGGTGGTGGATGCCACGCAAGGGGTGGAGGCCCAGACGCTGGCCAATGTCTACCAGG
>WFPZ01000174.1 GCA_015487335.1 Paracoccaceae bacterium | reverse complement strand
GGCGCCCTGCAGGATGCCGCTTGCGCGCAGCGCCTGCAGCCGCCGCCAGCAGGCGTTTTGCGAGATGCCCACCCGCTCGGCCAGAGCGCGCTGCGACAGCGAGGCGTCGCGCTGCAGTTCCTTCAGGAGGGCGCGGTCAATATGATCTGGAATTTCAGCGTTCATCAAATCATTTGACAACCAAAAAAGGGAAATTTCAAGAATACTGATAATGAAATAACCATTGGCCTGGTGAATTCTGTCTCCATAATGGAACGGAGAAGATGCCATGCCCCTCGACAGTTTCAAGGCCATGCTCGCCGCCCCCGGCACCCTTGATGCCCTTCGCCAGGGGGTGATTGGCGAGGGCGCGATGATCCCCGGCCTCGACGGACCGGTGCCGCTGGTTTACGCCGATTACGTGGCTTCGGGCCGGGCGCTGGCCCAGGTGGAGGAATTCATCTCAACCCACGTCCTGCCGTATTATGCCAACAGCCACACCGAGGCCTCCTGGTGCGGGCGCTACATCACCGGCCTGCGCGAGGCGGCCCGCGCCGAGATCGCCCGCCTCACCAACGCCGGCGAGGATTGCGCGGTGATCTTCACCGGCTCGGGCGCCACCGCGGGGCTCAACCGGCTGGTCTCGCTTCTGGGGGTGAACGAGGCGCGCGATCCGGTGGTCTTCATCGGCCCCTACGAGCACCACTCCAACATCCTGCCGTGGCGTGAAAGCCGGGCGAAGGTGGTGGAGATTCCCGAAGCCGCCGAGGGCGGGCCGGATCTGGCGGCGCTGGAACGCGCCCTGGCCGCCCATGCGGGCGCCGATCTGAAGATCGGCAGCTTCTCGGCGGCCTCCAACGTTACCGGCATCATCACCGCACCCGATCCGCTGACCCGCCTGCTCAAGGCCCATGGCGCGCTTTCGGTGTGGGATTACGCCGGTGCCGGCCCCTACCTGCCGATCGACATGGAGGGCGAGGACGCGCCGAAGGATGCCGTTGTGGTCTCGGCGCACAAGTTTCCCGGCGGGCCCGGCGCCTCGGGTGTGCTGATCCTGCGCCGCTCGGCGGTGCGCCGCGCCACCCCCAGCTGGCCCGGCGGCGGCACGGTGACTTTCGTCTCGCCCTGGCGGCAGGACTATTCCGAAGATCTGGCCGAGCGCGAGGAGGCCGGCACGCCCAATGTCATCGGCGATATCCGCGCTGCCCTTGCCTTTCTCGTCAAGGAGGCGGTGGGCGAGGCGGCGATCGCCGAGCGCGAGGCGCGCTTTGCGGCCATGGCGCGCCGCGGCTGGGCCGGCAACCCGCGTCTGGCGCTTCTGGGCAACCCTGATGCGCCGCGCCTGCCGATCTTTTCCTTCCTGGTGCTCGACGAGGACGGCCGGCCGGTTTCGGAGCAGCTGTTCACCCGGATGCTGAGCGACATCCACGGCATCCAGGCCCGCGGCGGGTGCGCCTGCGCCGGGCCCTACGGGCACCGGCTGCTGGGGATCGACCGGGCGCTTTCGGAGCGGCTGCGCAGCGAGATCCTCTCGGGCCAGCTGGTGCACAAGCCGGGCTGGGTGCGGCTCAACTTCGGTTATCTGATGAGCGACGAGACGGTGCGCTACATCATCGACAGCGTGAACGAGCTGTCGCGCAATTTCACTCGCCTCGCCGCCCGTTTTGCGCCCGAGGCCTCCTGCGGCTGTGCCGCCGGGACCTCCAGCGCCGCCTGAGCGCCTGTTCCCTTGTGCAACAGCCCCGCGCGCATCCGGGGTGCGCGGGCATTGTGGCTGGCCATGTCCGCCCGCCCCGGCTAGTAACGTGCCGAAGGGAACGGATTTACGATGAGCACGAGTATCAGGCCGCAACCGGGGATCATGGATATCCGCCTCTACCAGGGCGGGGAAAGCCACGTCGAGGGGGCCGACGATGTGGTGAAACTGTCCTCCAACGAAAATCCTTTCGGACCTGGCGAAAAGGCGAAGGAGGCCTTTGCCCGAACGGTGCATCAGTTGCACCGTTACCCCTCGTCCGATCATGCCGCGCTTCGCCAGGCCATAGCCGAGGAACACGGGCTCGATGCCTCGCGCATCATCTGCGGGGTGGGCTCTGACGAGATCCTGTCGTTTCTTTGCCAGGCCTATGCCGGGCCGGGAACCGAGGTCGTTCACACCGAGCATGGCTTTGCCATGTACCGCATCTACGCCCAGGCCGCCGGCGCCACCCCCGTGGAGGCGCCCGAGCGCGAGCGCGTGGTCGATGTGGAAGCCATCCTGGCCGCCTGCAACGAAAGAACCCGCCTCGTCTTCATCGCCAACCCGGCCAACCCGACCGGCACGATGATCGGCGGCGACCAGATCTCGCGTCTTGCCGGCGGGCTGCCACCGCAGGCGCTTCTGGTGCTCGACGGCGCCTATGCCGAATATGTGGAGGGTTTCGACGGTGGTGCCGGTTTCGTGGAAAGCCGCGACAACGTGGTGATGACGCGCACCTTCTCCAAGCTCTACGGGCTGGGGGGGCTGCGCATCGGCTGGGGCTACGGCCCGCAGGAGGTGATCGACGTGCTCAACCGGGTGCGCGGGCCCTTCAACCTGTCGGAAACCCAGCTTCAGACCGCCGCCGCCGCGGTGCGCGACCATGAGCACGTGAAGAAATGCCGCGCCGAGAACGCCCGCCTGCGGGTGTGGCTGGCCGAGGCGCTGGCCGAGGTGGGCGTGCCTTCGGATACCTCGTACACCAATTTCATCCTGGCCCGGTTCGCTGACCGGGCCGAGGCCGAGGCCTGCGACGACTACCTGAAGACGCAGGGAATAATCGTGCGCCGGGTGGCCGGCTACAAGTTGCCGAACTGTCTTCGCATCACGGTGGGAGACGAGGCAAGCTGCCGCCGCGTGGCCCATGCCATCGCGGCGTTCAAGGAGGGCAGGCGGTGAGCATCATCTATGACCGCGTGGCGCTGATCGGGCTGGGCCTGATCGCCGGATCAATGTCGCTGGCCATGCGCCGCGCCGGGCTGGCGGGGCGGATCGTCGGCACCGCGCGCTCGGCCGAGACCCGCGAGGTGGCGCGCGAGATCGGGCTGGTGGACGAGGTTTTCGAGACCGCCGCCGAAGCGGTGAAGGACGCCGATCTGGTGGTCCTGGCGGTTCCGGTCGGGGCGATGGGCTCGGTGGCGTGCGAGATCGGCCCGCATCTCAAGCCGGGCGCCACCGTCACCGACGTGGGTTCCGTCAAGCGCGCGGTGATTCGCGCGGTCGCCCCGCATATCCCGAAGGGCGTGCATTTCATCCCCGGCCACCCGCTGGCCGGCACCGAGCACTCCGGCCCGCGCTCGGGTTTTGCAGAGCTGTTCGACAACCGCTTCTGCATCCTGCTGCCGCCCGAAGACGTGGACGCGGGCGCCTTGGCAGATCTGCGCGCCCTGTGGCAGGGCATGGGGGCCAATGTCGAGGAAATGGACCCCGATCACCACGATCTGGTGCTTGCGGTCACCAGCCATGCCCCGCATCTGATCGCCTACACGATGGTCGGCGTGGCCGATGACCTGCGCCGCGTCACCGACAAGGAGGTGATCAAGTATTCGGCCGCGGGCTTTCGCGATTTCACCCGCATCGCCGCTTCCGACCCGACCATGTGGCGCGACGTGTTCCTCAACAACAAGGACGCGACGCTGGAAATCCTCGGCCGCTTCACCGAAGAGCTGTTCGCCCTGCAGCGGGCGATCCGCACCGGAGACGGCGATTACCTGTTCGAGTATTTCACCCGCACCCGGGACATCCGCCGCGGCATCATCGAAGCGGGGCAGGATACCGAAGCCCCGGATTTCGGGCGCATCGGAAAGAAGTGACGCACGCCACGCGCGTGGCGCGGTCGTCTTTCGCCCGGTTTCCCGCCGTCGGGCCGCGTGGCGGCCCGACGGCCGATCACTCTTCGCCGCGGCCGGCTCGGCCCGCGGTCATCCTGCGCCGCTCCTGTCGCGCGTCGCGCAGGATGTCGAAGCCGCCCCACGCGGCGATCCCGGCCACCGCGGCGCCGACCACGAGGTCGGGCCAGTTGCTGCCCAGCCACAGCACCAGCGCTCCGGCAACGATTATCCCGGCATTCGAGACGAAATCGTTCAGGCTGAAGGTGCTGGCCGCGCGGATGTTCACATCGGGGTCTCGCAGCCGCGCCAGAAGCCAGATGCTGATGCCGTTCACGATGCCCGCGATCAGCGCCATCCAGATCATCAACGGCCCGAGGGGCTCGGACCCGGCATAGTAGCGGCGCACGGCATCGGCGAGAATCCCGACCGCGAAGATCAGCAGCAGCCCGCCCGAAACATTTGCCGCCATCCATTTCCATTTGTGGCTGCGCCCCAGGGCGAACAGGCTGATCGCATAGACCAGACTGTCGGAGGTGTTGTCGAGCCCGTTGGCGATCAGGGCGCTGGAGTCCCCGATCAGGCCTGTCACGTAGAAGCCGGCGGCAATGCCGACATTCAGCAAGAGCACTGTCCACAGGGTCTTGCGCTGTTCTTCCGTCTCGGCGCGGATTTCCATTTCTGACATCTTTGTTCTCCTGGAAACGTTCCTGCCCGATACCGTTCCGCAGGCCCTGGCCTTCCGGCCCGGCCTGGCCCCGAAGGTAGGCATCTGTCCGAAACCTTGACAGGGTTCGGCGATGCAACCCCGCCATGCACTGTCAGGGCAGCTGCAATCTCGGGGCGGGGCCAAGGGGGATCGGCCCGAAGAATGCCCGCCCGCCGCGGAAGCTCAGCGGTGCGTCAAGGGAATCCGGACTGCCCGACATGCCGGCCAGCAGCTCAAGGGCCCGCTCCACGCTCGAGGACAGGGCCTTCGGCACCAGGCCGGAGCTTACGCCGATCTGCAGTATCTCGCGCCAGTTCTCGGCCCTTACCACGATCCGTCCTTCCAGAAGGCCACCGGCGCGCACTTCCAGATCGCCCGCGGCCTGCAGATCCAGTTTGCCCCAGCTTGCCTGCAGCAGCTTCAGCTTCAGCGCGGTGGGCTGCGGACGGCGCCGCTCGATAGCCCTGCGGTCCCAGGGCGCGTCGAAGGCCACCGTGCCGTCCACCTTCAGGGTGGTGATGACTTCGGGCAGGGCGCGCGCGGGGTCGAGCGCGGCCAGAAGCCCGTTCGAGGGGCGCAGGTTCCGGGCCTCGAAGTAGATGTCATGGGCGTTCTCCTGCCCCACCGTCTGGCGGGTGTAGAATTCTCCGTTTTCCAGGCTGGCCGTCCAGCCGAGGCTGGAGCCAAGCGAGACATTGCTCAGCACGAAGGACGAGCGCTCCAGCGTCAGGGCGGTATCGGGCCTGAAGACGATCGAGGCGCGCATGTCGTCGCTGGTCATGGTGATCTTCTGCCATGGCGAGGCGAAGGTCTGCTTTTCGGGCCAGATGGCGATGACGTGGTTGGGCCGGTAGCTGAGCGAAACGATGCGCAGCTGCGGCATGTTCCAGGCGATTGCGCTGCGCGGATCGGCCAGTTCCAGGTCGGTGATGGTTGTATCGAAGCGATGGGGAAAGCCGCGGGTGTTCAGCGTGGCATATTCCGCCAGCCAGCCCTCGGCGCGTCGCTGCTCGATCCAGTCGCGCAGCCCGTTTTCCACGGCACTGGCGCCCACATACCAGTAGCCGCCCCAACCCAGGACGGCGATGATCACCGCGGCAATAAGTATGCGCATCGAGGCCTCTTTGACATGCTTCCCCGGTGGTGTTTAAAGCCCCGCGCAGCGGAGGGCCAGTGTACATGAGCGTGAACGGCATGTGGGTGTTCGGTTACGGTTCCCTGATGTGGAACCCCGGCTTTGCCGTGGAAGAGCGGGTGGTCGCCCGCCTGCGGGGCTATGCCCGCAGCTTCTGCATGCGCTCCATCCATCATCGGGGAACGCCGCAGAACCCGGGGCTGGTGCTGGCGCTTGACGAGGCCCCCGGCGACCATTGCGACGGCATCGCCTTTCGGGTGAGCCCCGGCCATGAAGAGGATACGCTGGCGTATCTGCGCGAACGGGAGCTGATCTCCTCGGCCTATCTGGAGCGCCGCCTGCACGTCGATCTTGCCGACGGGCGCCGGGTGGAGGCTCTGACCTTCGTGGTCGATCCGGCACATGTGCAGTATTGCGGCGGCCTGGCGCTGGAGGAACAGGCCGGGATCATCGCCCGCGCATCCGGCGGGCGCGGGCCCAACACCGAGTATCTGCACAACACCGCCGCCCATCTGCGCAAGCTCGGCATCTGCGATCCCGATCTGGAGTGGCTATCGGCGCGGGTGCGTGACATCCTTGCGACAGGGGCAAAATAATAGGTTGTTGGCACCGGCGCGGACTGCTCCTATCTTGGCGCAGGATAACAGCGTCAGGAAATGTCCATATGGACCAGCCGGATCGCGAGGCCGAGCCGTTCTTCACCCAGCCCGTGCGCCAGATCACGGTCATGCTCATCGTCCTGGGCCTTGTCGGCTTCGGGGCCTATGTGGCCTTTCCGCGGGTGGCGCCGGTGTTTCTGGCCAATCCCTACCTCAACGGGTTCATCCTTCTGGTTTTCGTGACCGGCGTCTTCGCCTGTTTCTGGCAGGTCATCCAGCTGGTCAGCTCCGTCAGCTGGATCGAGGGGTTCGTGCGCGGGAGGGCGGGCCATGCGATGGTCAAGGCGCCCCGGCTGCTGGCGCCGCTGGCCGCGCTGTTGCGCACCCGTGGCGCGAAGATGCAGATCAGCGCTTCCTCGGCCCGCTCGATACTCGATTCCGTCGCCACCCGCATCGACGAGGCGCGCGACATCACCCGCTATATCGGCAACCTGCTGATCTTTCTCGGGCTGCTGGGCACCTTCTACGGGCTGGCCACCACGGTGCCGGCGGTGGTGGACACGATCCGCTCGCTCGCTCCGCGCGAGGGCGAGGGCGCGGCCGAGGTCTTCACCAGGCTGATGACCGGGCTCGAGGCCCAGCTTGGCGGCATGGGCGTGGCCTTCGCTTCGTCGCTGCTGGGCCTGGCGGGCTCGCTGGTGGTCGGCCTGCTGGAGCTGTTCGCCGGCCATGGCCAGAACCGCTTCTACCGCGAACTCGAGGAATGGCTTTCCACCATCACCCGGCTGGGGTTTTCCGCCGGCGATGGCGAGGGGGGCGGAGACGGGGATGCCACGGTTGCCCTGCTGGAGCATTTCTCGGAGCAGATGGACGCGCTGCAGGCCGTGCTTGCGCGGGCCGATCTCAACCATTCCGAGCTTGACGAGCGGCTTGCCCGGCTGGCGGGTGCGGTCGAGCAGATCGGCAGCCAGATGGCAGGGGCGGTCGAGCAGATCGCCGGCAAGGTGGCAGATCAGGCGCGGAGCAGCGGCGAAGCCCTTGCCGCGCTGAACCGGGTGGCCGAGGGGCAGGAGCGTCTGATCGCGCTGATCGAGGAGCGCGAGGAAGAGGGCACGGCCCATGTGGATGCCGAAAGCCGGATGCGCCTGCGTTCCATCGATGTGCAGCTGTTGCGGATACTCGAGGAACTTTCCGCCGGCCGCCAGGAAAGCCTGGCCGAACTGCGCGGCGACCTCGCGGCGCTTGCCAACGCCATCAGGTCGCTTTCTCGCGAAACTGCCGGTGCCGACATCCGGGGGGGCTAGGAGATGGCGCTGACCCGCCGTTCCACCCGCCGCATGTCGGGCAGCATCTGGCCCGGTTTCGTCGATGCCATGACAGCCCTGCTGCTGGTGCTGATGTTCGTGCTGACGATCTTCATGATCGTCCAGTTCATGCTGCGCGAAACCATCTCGGGCCAGGAATCCGAGCTTGACGCACTCACCGCCGAGATCACCGCGCTGGCCGAGGCGCTGGGGCTGGAGCAGCAGCGCTCGTTCCAGCTCGAAGAGCAGGTCTCCGCGCTCGATGCCTCGCTGGAGCGGGCCCGCGCCGAAGCGAAGGAGCAGGCCGCGCTGATTGCCTCGCTGACCGCCCGCGCGGATGCCCAGGCCGAGCAGATCGCCGCCCAGCAGGCGCGCATCGCCTCGTTCGAAGAGCAGGTCGCCACGCTTCTGGCCGAGCGCGATGCCGCCCGCGCCGAGGGAGAGGCGCTGGCCGCCGATGTGGCCGAGCTGGAGGCCGCGCGCGCGCGGCTGATATCCGAGCAGGAGGCGCTTCAGCTGGCCCTGGCCAGGGCCCGCGAAGAGATCGACGCCCAGGCCGAGGCCGCCCGTCTCGCCGCCGCCCGCCGCGAGGCTCTGGAAGCGCTGGTGGCCGATCTGCGCGCCCAGGTGGCCGAGCGGGACGCCTCGCTCGCCGACATGCTGGCACAGCTGGAGCAGAGTCGGGGGCAGGCGGCCTCGCTGACTTCGCGGCTGAGCGAACTGGAGGCCAGGCTGGCCGGCGAGACCGAGGCCAGGCAGGCGGCACAGGCCACCGTGGCCGGGCTGCGCGAGGATCTCGCGGCACTGGAAGAGAAGCTGAGCACCGAGGAGGCCGCGCGCCTGGCCGAAGCGGCTGCAGCCGAGGCATTGCGCGCCCGGCTGGCCGATGCCGAAGCCGCGCTCAGCGAGGAAGAGAAGGCCCGGCTGGCCGAGGCGGCCGCCGCCGAGCGCCTGCGCCAGCGCCTCAAGGAGGCCGACGACGAGTTGACGGCCATGACCCTGGCGCTGGAAGAGCAACGCCGCAAGGCCGAGGAAACCCTGACGCTGCTGGCTGCGGCCCGGGCGGCCGAAAAGGACCTCAACGCGCAACTGGCGGCTGCGCTTGCCGCGAAGGAGGCATTGAACCGGCAGCTCGAGGAGACGCAGGGAGACAGTGCCGAAACCGCCGCCCGGCTGGCCGAAGTCGAGGCCGCCCTGGCCCAGGCCCTTGCCGCGCGCGACGATCTGGCCGCCCGACTGGCGGCGGTCCAGAGCGAGCGCAGCGCCGTGGGCGAACGGGCCGCCGAGCTGGAACTTCAGCTGGCCGCGGCGCTGATGGCGAAGGATGAGCTTTCGGAACGCCTCAAGGAAGCCGAGGAGCGGCAGCTGCAGACCGCCTCGCAGCTGGCCAGCGTGGAGCAGGCGCTGACAGAGGCCCTGCGCGAACGCGATCAGATGCGCGGCCAGCTGCAGGATGAAAGCCGGCGCAGCGAGGACGTGCAGGCCCGGCTCGAGGCGGTCGAGGCGGCGTTGAAGCAGATCACCGCCGAACGGGACGTTCTGCGCGACAAGGTGGCCGAGGCCGAGGCTGCACGCGACGATTTCGCCCTGCGCCTCAAGGATGCCGAGCAGGCCCTGGCGGTGGCTCTGGCCGAGACCGCCGCCCTGCGCGCCGGGCTGGGCGACGAGGAGGAGTTGCGCAAGCGGCTGGCCCAGGCGCTGGCCGCCAGGATGGCCGCCGAACAGGAGCTCCAGCGCCAGATGAGCGAAGCCGAGCAGCGAGAGGCCCTTCTGGCCGCCGCCCGGGAAGAGCTGGACAGGCAGCAGGCGCTGTCGGCCGAATCGGCGCGCAAGGTGGCCCTGCTCAACGAGCAGATTGCCCAGCTGAGAAGCCAGCTTGCGTCTCTGGAGGCCATTCTCGACGAGGCCGAACAGCGCGACAGGGAAGCCCAGGTGACAATCACCAATCTCAGTTCCAGGCTGAACGCGGCACTGGCCCGTGTGGCTGCCGAACAGCGTCAGCGGGCTGCCCTGGAGGAGGCCGAGCGCAAGCGTCTGGAGGAAGAGGCCAGGCGGCTGGCGGAAGAGGCGAAGAAGCTCGAGACCTACAAGTCGGAATTCTTTGGCAGGATGCGCGAGATCCTTGCCGGGCGCGAGGGCGTCCGTATCGACGGCGACCGTTTCGTGTTTTCTTCCGAGGTGCTGTTCGCCCCGGGGTCGGCCGATCTTTCCGAGGAGGGCAAGGCGCAGATCGCCCGGGTGGTGGAACTGCTGAACGAGGTGAAGGATGCCATTCCGCCCGAGATCGACTGGATCATCCGGGTGGACGGGTTCACCGACAAGACGCCCCTGCGCGGCTCGGCCAAATACCGCGACAACTGGGAGCTGTCGGCGGCGCGGGCGCTTTCGGTCGTGCACTACATGACCGAGGAGCTCGGCTTTCCGCCGAACCGCCTTGCGGCCACCGGCTTTGGCGAGTTCCAGCCGATCGATGACGGCGACAGTCCCGAGGCGCTGGCCAGGAACCGCCGTATCGAGCTGAAGCTGACGGAAAGATGACGGGGGGCGTGCGCCCGGCCGTGCTCCTGCCTGCCCATTCGTTGCACGGCTTGCCCCCGGCCTGACCGGTCAGCCGTGGCATGCTGTCGGGGAGAGTGCCGGGACTTCGGGCCGAAGAGCCCCGTATACGCAGCCGCCGCCCCCGGAAGAGGGCGGCAGCTTGTCTTGCGGCGTTGCGTTCGTCCCGTCAGTCTGCGGTCAGAAGCGGCGGGCGCTTTCTGGAGGAAAGACGCCGGCCTTGCGGCTCTTCGTAGCGCAGTTCGATCTTGTCGTCCTTGATGCCGACCTTGACCACCCCGCCCTTGGCGAGCCTGCCGAACAGCAGCTCTTCGGCCAGCGGCTTCTTGATGTGCTCCTGGATCACCCGGCCCAGAGGGCGGGCGCCCATCTTGTCGTCGTAGCCCTTGCGGGCCAGCCACTCGGCGGCGGGCCTGGTCAGTTCGATCTGGACGTTGCGGTCCATCAGCTGGGCTTCCAGCTGGAGCACGAACTTTTCGACCACCTGCAGGATCACCTCTTCGGGCAGCGGCGCGAAGCTGATGATCGCGTCCAGGCGGTTGCGGAACTCGGGCGTGAAGGTGCGCTCGATGGCGGCGGTGTCCTCGCCCTCCCGGCGGTCGCGGCCGAAGCCGATGGCCGCCTTGGCCTGTTCGGCGGCGCCGGCGTTGGTCGTCATGATCAGGATCACGTTGCGGAAATCCACCTGCCGGCCGTTGTGATCGGTCAGCTTGCCGTGGTCCATGATCTGCAACAGGATGTTGTAGACATCCGGGTGCGCCTTCTCGATCTCGTCGAGCAGCAGCACGCAATGGGGGTGCTGGTCGACCCCATCGGTCAGCATGCCGCCCTGGTCGAAGCCCACATAGCCCGGAGGCGCGCCGATCAGCCGGCTGACGGCGTGTTTCTCCATGTATTCCGACATGTCGAAACGCAGCAGTTCGACCCCCAGGGTATCGGCCAGCTGGCGGGCGACTTCCGTCTTGCCCACGCCGGTGGGGCCGGCGAAGAGGTAGTTGCCGATCGGTTTTTCCGGTTCGCGCAGCCCGGCACGCGACAGCTTGATCGCCGAGGCCAGCGCCTCGATCGCCGGATCCTGGCCGAACACCACCCGCTTGAGGGTCTTCTCCAGGTCCTTGAGCACCACGGCATCGTCCTTCGAGACGTTCTTGGGCGGGATGCGCGCGATCTTGGCGACGACCTCCTCGATCTCGCGCGCGCCGATGGTTTTGCGGCGGCGGGATTCCGAGAGCAGGTGCTGCGCCGCGCCGGCCTCGTCGATCACGTCGATCGCCTTGTCGGGCAGCTTGCGGTCATGGATGTAGCGCGCCGACAGCTCCACCGCCGTCTTGATCGCGTCCGAGGTATAGCGGATGTCGTGGTGTTCCTCGAAATAGGGCTTCAGCCCCTTGAGGATCTTCACCGCGTCGTCCACCGAGGGCTCGTTCACGTCAATCTTCTGGAAGCGGCGGGAAAGCGCCCGGTCCTTCTCGAAGTGCTGGCGGAACTCCTTGTAGGTGGTCGAGCCCATGCAGCGCAGCTTGCCGCCCTGCAGCGCGGGCTTGAGCAGGTTGGAGGCGTCCATCGCCCCGCCCGAGGTGGCGCCGGCGCCGATCACGGTGTGGATCTCGTCGATGAACAGGATCGCGTCGGGGTGGTTCTCCAGCTCGCTCACCACCGCCTTCAGCCGCTCTTCGAAATCGCCGCGATACCGCGTGCCGGCCAGCAGCGCGCCCATGTCGAGCGAATAGATCGTGGCCTTGGAGAGCACCTCGGGGGTTTCGCCATCGACGATCTTGCGCGCCAGGCCCTCGGCGATCGCCGTCTTGCCGACGCCCGGATCACCCACCAGCAGCGGGTTGTTCTTGCGCCGGCGGCACAGCACCTGGATGCACCGCTCCACCTCGGCCTCGCGGCCGATCAGCGGATCGACATCGCCGTTGCGCGCCTTGGCGTTGAGATCCACGCAGTATTTGTCGAGCGCGGTCTCCCGGGTTTCCGATTCGCCCTCGCCGTCGGCCTCGGCGTCGATCTCGTCGGCGCCGGTGACCGGGCGCGCCTCGCCGAAGGTGGGGTTCTTGGCCACGCCGTGGGCGATGTAGTTCACCGCGTCGTAGCGGGTCATGTCCTGCTCCTGCAGGAAGAAGGCGGCGTTGGATTCGCGTTCGGCGAAGATCGCCACCAGCACGTTCGCGCCGGTCACCTCGGTGCGGCCGGATGATTGCACGTGGATCGCGGCGCGCTGGATCACGCGCTGGAAGGCGGCCGTGGGGACGGCCTCGGAGCCTTCGACATCGGTGACCAGGGTGGACAGTTCCTCGTCGATGAAATCGACAAGGGTCTTGCGCAGCTCCTCGAGCTCGACGCCGCAGGCCCGCATGACCTTGGCCGCCTCGGGCTCGTCGATCAGCGCAAGCAACAGGTGCTCCAGCGTGGCGAGTTCATGGCGGCGGGCATTCGCCAGCGCCAGGGCCGAGTGGATTGCCTGTTCAAGTGTATTCGAAAATGACGGCACGCGACTGTGCTCCTCGGTTGGTGTCGGAAAAGGTGTTCACCTCGTCCGACCATGGTCTCTCAAGCTTAAAGTTCGGTTTTATCGGGCGATCTTCAAGTCTTTTCTCCGGTTTTCTTCCGGGATTGCGAAGATGCGATGCATTGTGAACGCACATGCCGGCGGGAGTCCGGAACCCCGGTGGAGCCTGCGTGCAGGAAGGCGGCCGGCGCCGGGGCGGAGCTCAGAATGCGTCCTTGCGCCGGCGAATCTCTGCGAAGACGGCCGCATCTTCCGCCCCTTCCATGCCAAGCGCCCGTTTCACCTCCGGCTGCCCGGCCCGCAGGAAGGGGTTGGTGGCCAGCTCCTCGGAAAGGCGCGAGGGCACGGTGGGCCGGCCGGCCTCGCGGGCCTTCGCCACGGCTGCGGCGCGGGCTTTCAGCGCGGGGTTGCCGGGTTCGATGGTGAGCGCGAAGCGGGCGTTGGAGAGGGTGTATTCGTGCCCCGAGCAGACGAGCGTTTCCGGCGGCAGGGCCGCCAGCTTTCCCAGGCTGGCCCACATCTGATCGGCCGTGCCCTCGAACAGCCGCCCGCAGCCCAGTGCCATCAGGCTGTCGCCGGTGAATACCGCGCCGGCATCCGGCACGTGGTAGGCGATGTGCCCCACCGTGTGCCCCGGCACGTCGATGATGCTCACCGCGTGGCCGGCAAAGCGGCAGGACTCGCCCCCGCGAAGCGCCTGGTTGAGCGGCGGCAGTCGGTGGGCATCGGCCGCGGCCCCCAGAACCCTGGCCCCGGTGGCCTCCTGCAGGTCGCGCACGCCGTCCACGTGATCCCAGTGGTGGTGGGTCAACCAGATCTCGCTGGCCTGCCAGCCGCGCTCGGACAGGGCCTCGAGAACTGGCCCCGCGTCGGGCACGTCCACCACCGCGGTCTCGCCGCTTTCGGTGGCGTGCAGCATGAAGGCATAATTGTCCTCGAGGCAGGGAACGGTCACGAGTTCGAGAGGCATGGCCTTTCCTTTTTGCTGGAGTATGCTCTGGGCAGGATTGCCTGAAACGGGACAAGGCTGCAATGCACCTGGATGTGGTGGATCTGCGAAACTTCTACTGCCGGACCGGGCTGGGGCGTGCGGCGCAGAAGGTGATCTGCGAGCGGGTGCGCGAGCTGTGGCCCGACACCCGTGGCCAGACGGTCGTGGGTTTCGGTTTCGCGGTGCCCCTGCTGCGCTCCTATCTGGAAGAATCGCGCCGGGTGATCGCGCTGATGCCGGGACAGCAGGGCGTGATGCGCTGGCCGGCGTCCGGCCCCAACATCAGCGTGCTGTGCGAGGAAACCCGCTGGCCTGTCGAGACCGGCCATGTCGACCGGCTGATCCTCATGCATGCGCTGGAAACTTCCGAAAATCCGGCCGGGCTGCTGGACGAATGCCGCCGGGTTCTCGGCCCCGGGGGCAAGGCGCTGCTGGTGGTGCCGAACCGGGCCGGGCTTTGGTCGCGGTCCGATGCCACGCCCTTCGGGGTGGGCCGGCCCTACAGCCTGTCTCAGCTGGAAGCCCTGCTCAGGCGCCAGTCCTTCATCCCCGAGCGCCACCGCTCGGCGCTCTACCAGCCGCCTTCTCAAAAGCGCTTCTGGTTGCGGACCGGCCAGTTTCTGGAACGCACCGGCCGGCGCATCCCGCGGCTCTATGCCGGCGGGGTGCTGATCGTGGAGGTCTCCAGACGCGTGCACGCCCCCAGGCGCCCGGGCCTGACCGAGGCCGTGCGCCGCCCGCTGGAGGTGCTCGACGGCATCGCCCGTCCGGGTGCCAGGCCGGTTTCCCGAATCCCGTGAAGGGCGGTTTTTTGCGGTCATTTCGCCCCCGAAACTGTGCGCAGTAAGTCGCACCTGCGGGAAATACCTTTGTTTGCAGAGTTTTTTGACGGAGCAATACGAGGGCAAAGCGGTTGCGGGGTGGGGAACGGTCTGCTACACCCACGCCGATTTTGAAGCCCGGCCGCCGGCCGGGAGCAGGAATGCCTTGGGCCGGCGACAGGCCGTTCCGGGGCCAGGATATCGAAAGGGTGGACGTGTCCGAACCAGCTTCGATCTCAACAGGCATTGCCGAAAGATATGCCACGGCCGTTTTCGAACTGGCCCGCGAGGGCGAGAACGTCAAGGATGTCGAGGCAGATCTCGACATCCTCGAGGCGGCGCTGGACGAAAGCGCCGATTTTCGCGCCATGATCCATTCGCCGATCTATTCGCGCGCCCAGCAGGCCGCAGCGGTCGGCGCCCTGGCCAAGGCCATGGGGCTTTCGCGGATCATGGCCAATGCGCTGGCGCTGATGGCCTCCAAGCGGCGGCTCTTCGTGCTGCCGCAGCTGTTGCGCGAGCTGCGCAGGCTGATCGCCGAGGAAAAGGGCGAGGTCACCGCCGAGATCACCGCCGCCAGGGCGTTGACCGAGGAGCAGCAGAACAAGCTTGCCGAGGCCCTGAAGGCCGCTGTCGGCAAGGATGTGAAAATCAGGGCGTCCGTCGATGAGGGCCTCATCGGCGGCGTGATCGTCAAGGTGGGTTCGAAGATGATCGATACCTCGATCCGCTCGAAGCTCGCAAACCTCCAGAATGCAATGAAAGAGGTCGGATAATGGGAATCCAGGCAGCCGAAATTTCTGCGATCCTCAAGGAGCAGATCAAGAACTTTGGCCAGGAGGCCGAAGTCTCCGAGGTGGGCCGCGTGTTGTCGGTCGGGGACGGCATCGCCCG
>WFPZ01000173.1 GCA_015487335.1 Paracoccaceae bacterium | reverse complement strand
GCCGGCCCACCGCCCAGGCCCGCATCCCGGCCAGTGCCGCCTGCGAGGCGGCGGCGCGCACCGCGTTCTGCGAGGTGAAGATCAGCCCCGCGTAGGAGGCCGGATCGGCCACCAGCGGCAGGGGCACGATTTCCAGCACCGGCGAGATCAGCACCTCCGCCCCGTTTCCCAGCCGGCGCCGGAACGCCTCGGCCTGGGGCCGGGGGCGGGTCAGCAGGATGATCGGGCCATTATCGGTCACGCGGGCACACTGTTGTATGGGCTGCCCTGCGGTGTTACCTGCCGGTAGACGCTTGCGCAACAGACCCGTGATGAGTGAAACGCTGACATTCCTGGGGTTGGAGAGCAGCTGCGACGATACCGCCGCGGCCGTGGTCCGCCATCGCCCCGGCCATGCGCCCGAGATCCTCGCCTCGGTCGTGGCCGGGCAGGAAGAGCTGCACGCGGCCTTCGGCGGGGTGGTGCCCGAGATCGCCGCGCGGGCCCATGCCGAGAAGCTCGACATCTGCGTGGAACAGGCTCTGGCCCGGGCAGATCTGCGTCTTTCCGAAATTGACGGAATCGCCGTCACCGCCGGCCCCGGGCTGATCGGCGGGGTGCTGGCCGGGGTGCTCTGCGCCAAGGGGCTGGCCGCCGGCGCCGGGCTGCCGCTGGTGGGGGTGAACCACCTTGCCGGCCACGCCCTGACCCCGCGGCTGACCGATTCCGTCGCCTTTCCCTATCTGATGCTGCTGGTCTCGGGCGGGCACTGCCAGTTTCTGCTGGTCACGGGAGCGCAGGAGTTCCGTCGCCTGGGCGGCACCATCGACGATGCCCCGGGCGAGGCCTTCGACAAGGCGGCCCGGCTGCTGGGCCTGCCCCAGCCCGGCGGCCCCTCGGTGGAACGCGAGGCCCGCGGCGGCGATGCCCGGCGCTTTGCCTTGCCGCGCCCGCTGCTTGACCGGCCCGGCTGCGACCTTTCCTTCTCGGGGCTGAAAACCGCCCTGCTGCGCGAGCGCGACAAGCTGGTCGAGGCCCAGGGCGGGCTGACGCGCCAGGACCGCGCCGATCTTTGCGCCGGGTTCCAGGCTGCCATCACCGAGGTGCTGGCCGAGAAATCGCGCCGGGCGCTGGCCGAATACATGTCGCTGGATCCGGCGGAGCCGGTCTTTGCCGTGGCCGGCGGCGTGGCAGCAAACAAGGCGATTCGCTCTGAATTAGAGACTGTTTCGAGAGATATCGGTGCGCGCTTTCTGGCCCCGCCGCTTGCCCTTTGCACCGACAATGCGGCGATGATCGCCTGGGCCGGAATCGAGCGCTACCGCCAGGGTGGGCGCGACGACATGTCTCTTGCCGCCCGCCCCCGCTGGCCGCTGGATACCCGCAGCCCGGCGCTTCTGGGCTCGGGCAGGAAGGGAGCCAAGGCATGAGCGACATCACCGTCTTCGGGGCCGGTGCCTTCGGCACGGCGCTGGCGATTTCCCTGGCCCGCGAGGGGCTGGAGGTTTCCCTTGTGGCGCGCGACGAGGCCCACGCGCGCGAGATGCGCGAGGCAGGCGAGAATGCCCGCCGCCTGCCCGGCGTGCCCCTGCCCGAAGGGGTGCGCCCCACCGCCAGCGCCGAGGGCGCTGCCGACATCTGCCTGCTTGCCGTGCCGATGCAGGCGCTGGCCGGATATCTTGAGAGAATCGCCGCGCATCTGGAGGGGCGCCGGCTGGTGGCCTGCTGCAAGGGGATCGACCTTGCCAGCGGGCGCGGGCCCACGGCGGTAATCGCCGAGGCCTGCCCCTCGGCCACGCCGGCAATCCTTTCCGGGCCGAGCTTTGCGGTCGATATCGCCGCCGGCCTGCCCACGGCACTGACCATTGCGGCGCAAGACGAACGCGAGGCCGAAGCCCTGCAGCATGCGCTTTCCACCGCCAACCTGCGGCTTTACCGCACCACCGATGTGGTGGGGGTGGAACTGGGCGGCGCGCTCAAGAACGTCATCGCGATCGCCGCGGGGGTGACCATCGGGGCGGGGCT
>WFPZ01000172.1 GCA_015487335.1 Paracoccaceae bacterium | reverse complement strand
TGGCCTCGGCCTTGCGCGCCACCCGCAGCCGGGTGCTCTCGGAGATGTCGGGATAGTTGTTGAGCGCGCGGCTCACCGTGCCCTTGGACAGGCCGAGCGCATCGGCCACGTCCTGGATGGTCGTCCGGCCGCCGTGGCGGCGCAACAGATGAGCATCTTCCGAATTCATTGGCACTCCCTGCGCGTACAATTTCCTCCGAAACCGGTTTCGGCAAGGGATTTTTTAAACACCTCCCACGCAAGCCCCAAGGCCTTGCGTTCATGGCGTTCATGGGCTGCGCGCCCTTGCGAAAGCCGCCTGAAGGCGAAAATGCGGATCGGGAAACACCGCCCGTGCCGCCTGCTTTGCGAATCGCCGCGCAAGTCGGCCGCACCCGCACGGCGTCGTCCCGGAGATGGGGAAGATCGGAGGAGGAGAAGTGGTGGGCGACCCTGGAATCGAACCAGGCATGGGTCTCCCCGGCGGAGTTACAGTCCGCTGCCGCACCTTGCAGCACGTCGCCCGTGGCCTGGCCGCTTGCGGCCCGGCGCGAGGGGTGGATAGCGCCCGGCCCTTGAGCCGTCAACCGGAAAATCCCTTGCGGCCGGGGGCGGGGCGTCGCATTGTCCGGGCCCTGAACGAGTTGGGCGGGCAGCGATGAAAAAACCGAAGTGGGTGATCGAGAAGGAACGGGCAAAGCGCGCCGCCGCGGCCGCGACGGTCTGGCTGTTCGGGCTGCACGCGGTGCGTGACGCGCTGCTCAACCCGGAACGCGAGAAGCTGCGCCTGGTGGTGACGAAAAACGCGCTCGACCGGCTGGGCGAGGCGGTGGCGGCCTCGGGGCTGGAGCCCGAGGTGGTGGATGCACGGCGCTTTTCGGTACCGATCGATCCGGCCTCGGTGCATCAGGGCGCCGCGCTCGAGGCCAGGCCCCTGAACTGGGGCTCGCTGGAAGAGCGCTGCGCCGGCGGCGAGGGCCGTGCCCCGTTGGTGGTGCTGCTCGACCGGGTGAGCGACCCGCACAACGTGGGCGCCATCCTGCGCTCGGCCGAGGTGTTCGGGGCGCGTGCGGTGATCGCGCCGGCACGCCACTCGGCCCCCGAGACCGGGGCGCTGGCCAAGGCCGCCTCCGGCGCGCTGGAGCGCCAGCCCTATCTGCGGGTCGGAAACCTGGCCGAGGCCATGGGCCGGCTGCGCGACATGGGCTATGTGCTGCTGGGCCTCGACGGCGAGGCCGCGGCAACCCTGGAAGAGGGGCTGGCCGGTGCCGCCGGGCGGCCGGTGGGGCTGGTGCTGGGGGCCGAGGGGCCGGGGCTGCGCCGCAAGACCCGCGAGACATGCGATGCGCTGGTGCGCATCCCGGCGGTCTCGGGCTTCGGCTCTCTCAACGTCTCCAATGCGGCGGCGGTGGCGCTTTATGCGGCCGCGCGCGGGCGGGACGCGCACGCCCCGTCACGGCTGCGCTAGGCGGGCGTTGCGCCGCACCGGGCCAGCGGCGTTCACAAGTTGCTTACAACATCTTCCCGGTCCGGGAGGGCTTCCTAGATAGACGGCGAGGCACGGGTATGGAACGCTCGTACCTCGCTTCACTGTCCCTCGTTCCGTGACTGGCGCCTGGCTCTGGCCGGGCGCTTTTTTCTTTGCCGTCGGGGTGCTATGGATCGGCCATGACCTATTCCGATGACTTCCTTCGCGACGTTCTGAAACGCACCAGGGTGATTGCCGCCGTGGGGGTTTCGATGAACTCGACCCGCCCCAGCTATTTCGTGGCGCGCTATCTCGGGCTCAAGGGGTTCAGGGTGATTCCCGTCAACCCGGGCCATGCCGGCAAGCAGCTGTTCGGACAGACGATCTACCCCGATCTGGCCTCGATTCCGAAGGAGGCGAAGGTGGACATGGTGGACATCTTCCGCCGCTCCGAGGCGGTGGTGCCGATCGTTCGGGAGGCGCTGGCCGAACTGCCCGATCTGCAGACGGTGTGGATGCAGATCGGGGTGGAAAACGAGGAAGCCGCGGCGATGGCCGAGGCCGCCGGCAAGACGGTGATCATGAACCGCTGCCCGAAGATCGAGTATCAGCGCCTGTTCGGCGAGCTGCGCATGGGCGGGTTCAATACCGGGATCATCTCTTCGAAACTGCCGTAGCCGGGGGCGCTGCACCCGCCGCCGGGCGTATCGGCGGACATGAAGAAGGGATCAGGGCTTGCGCGCGGCCTTCTCGGCAAGGCCGGAGGTGCCTTCGCGGCGCTCCAGCTCGGCCAGCACCTCGGCCAGGCTCACTCCGCGCGCGGCGAGCATCACCAGCAGGTGGTAGAGCACGTCCGCCGCCTCGCGGGTCAGCGCGGCGCTGTCGCCGCGGGTGGCCTCGATGATCGCCTCGACGGCCTCTTCGCCGAATTTCTCGGCGCATTTCTCGGGGCCGCGGGCCAGGAGCCGCGCCGTCCAGGAGCTTTCCGGATCGGCCTCGCGGCGGGCCTCGATGGTGGCGGCGAGCCTTTCAAGCGCGTTCATGCAAGCCTCATGGGGATGCCGGCGGCGGCCATGTATTCCTTGGCCTCGCGGATGGTGTAATCGCCGAAGTGGAAGATCGAGGCGGCGAGCACGGCGCTGGCGTGGCCTTCGGTGACGCCTTCCACCAGATGCTGCAGGGTGCCCACGCCCCCCGAGGCGATGACCGGGATGGAGACCGCATCGGCGATGGCGCGGGTCAGCGGGATGTTGAAGCCTGCGCGCGTGCCGTCGCGGTCCATCGAGGTGAGCAGGATTTCCCCCGCCCCCTTAGCGGCCACGGTGCGGGCGAATTCCACCGCGTCGATGCCGGTGGGCCGCCGCCCGCCGTGGGTGAAGATCTCCCACCTGCCGGGGCTGACGGTTTTCGCGTCGATCGCCACCACGATGCATTGGCTGCCGAAGCGGTCGGCGGCGCGGGCCACCACGTCGGGGTCGGCCACGGCGGCGGAGTTGAAGCTGACCTTGTCGGCGCCGGCAAGCAGCAGGTTGCGCACGTCCTCCACCGTGCGCACCCCGCCGCCGATGGTCAGCGGCATGAAGCACTGCTCGGCGGTGCGGGTGGCCAGATCGTACATGGTGGCGCGGTTTTCGTGGGTGGCGTTGATGTCGAGAAAGCACAGCTCGTCCGCCCCGGCCTCGTCATAGGCGCGGGCCGATTCCACCGGATCGCCGGCATCCACCAGATCGACGAAGTTCAC
>WFPZ01000171.1 GCA_015487335.1 Paracoccaceae bacterium | reverse complement strand
GTGCTGATCGCAGTGCTGGCCCTGCCCCTGCCGGCATTCTCTCAGGCGCTGCCTTCCGCGGACGAGCGCGGCATTCCCACCATCGCGCCGCTTCTGCAGGCCGTGACCCCGGCGGTGGTCAACATCACGGTGATTTCCGAAAATCGCGGCCCCGGGCAAATTGCACCCGATCCCTTCTTTCCGCCCTTCTTCGCCCCGCAGCAGCCACAGCGGCAGGTGAGCGCGGGATCGGGCGTGATCGTCGATGCAGAAAAGGGCTACGTGCTGACCAACAACCACGTGGTGCAGGGCGGGGACCAGGTGATCGTCACACTCAAGGACAAGCGGACCTTCGAGGCAAAGGTGCTGGGGCGCGACCCGGCCACCGATCTGGCGCTGCTGCAGATCCCGGCCGAAAACCTGACCGCCATCCCCATGGGCAACTCCGAAGAGCTGCTGGTGGGTGATTTCGTGGTCGCCATCGGCAACCCCTTCGGGTTGGGCCAGACGGTGACCTCGGGGATCATCTCGGCGCTGGGACGTTCGGGGATCAACCCCGAGGGCTACGAAGATTTTATCCAGACGGATGCCTCCATCAACCCCGGCAACTCGGGCGGCGCGCTGGTGACCTTCGACGGCAAGCTGGTCGGCATCAACACCGCCATCATCGCGCCGGCGGGCGGCAACGTGGGCATCGGCTTTGCCATTCCCGTAAACATGGCGCGTGCGGTGATGAGTCAGCTGATCGATTACGGCCAGGTGCGGCGCGGACTGCTTGGCGTCATGGTCCAGGATCTGACGCCGGACATCGCCGATGCGCTCGGGCTTGACGTCAGCGAGGGCGCGCTGATCGCGCGGGTGGAGCCGGGCTCGCCAGCCGAGGCTGCGGGCCTGCAACCGGGCGACGTGGTGGTGAAGCTCGATGACGAGACGATATCGGATGCCAAGGACCTGCGCGGCCATCTGGGCGTGATGCGCCCGGGCAGCGAATTCACCATGGAGGTGGTGCGCCGCGACGGGCGCAAGACCATCACCGCCACGGTGCGCGAGGCACGCAAGGCCCGGCAGGTGGCGCGCTCGCGGCTGCTGTCGGGGGCGGTGCTCTCGCCGCTCGAACGCGGCATGCCCGGCTTCGGCCAGGTGCGCGGCGTGGCGGTGAACGATGTCGCCCCGGGCAGCCCGGCAGAACGGTTCGGCCTGCGCAAGGGCGACGTGATCACCTCGGTCAACCGGATGCGCGTTCAGACGGTCGAGGAGCTTGACCGCGCCCTGGCCCAGGCCGACGGCGCGGTGGCCATGACCATCTGGCGGCACGGAACGACGGTGTTTCTGATGATCCGGCCCTGAGCCCCCGCCGGCGGGGGCAGATCAGCCTCCGGCGGGGATATTTTCAAGGCATTGAAGAGAGCCGGGCCGTCTCGTGAAAGGGGCGGCCCGTCCGGCAAGGCCGGATCGAGGGCCTACCCGCATCTGGAATGGCCGCAGCTGGCGCAGGTCATGCAGCCTTCGATCATCCGCATGTCGTAGCTGCCGCAGGAAGAGCAGGCCTGCCCCTTGGGCGGGCCGAGGTTGACCACGTCGGCCTTGGGGTCCGATTTCAACCCCATCCCCTCGCCCTCGATGAAACCGATGGCGATCAGGTGCCGTTCGATCACCCCGCCTATGGCAGCCAGGATCGAGGGCACGTACCTGCCGTTCATCCAGGCTCCGCCGCGCGGGTCGAACACCGCCTTCAGCTCCTCGACAACGAAGCTCACGTCGCCGCCGCGGCGGAACACCGCCGAGATCATCCGCGTCAGCGCCACCGTCCAGGCGTAGTGCTCCATGTTCTTGGAGTTGATGAACACCTCGAAAGGCCGGCGGTGGCCGCCGATGACGATGTCGTTGATGGTGATGTAGATGGCGTGCTCGCTGTCGGGCCATTTCAGCTTGTAGGTGGTGCCCTCCAGCTCCTGCGGGCGCTCCAGCGGCTCGGAGATATAGACGACATCGGCCCCGTGATCGGCCTCGGGGGCCTTCTCGGATTTCTCGGAAACCGAAAGCACCGAGCCCGTCACCTCGTTCGGGCGATAGGTGGTGCAGCCCTTGCAGCCCGAATCATAGGCCTGCATGTAGACGTCCTTGAACGCCTCGAAGGAAATGTCCTCGGGGCAGTTGATGGTCTTGGAGATGGAACTGTCGATCCACTTCTGCGCGGCAGCCTGCATGCGCACGTGATCGGCCGGCGTCAGCGTCTGGGCCGAGACGAAATGATCGGGCAGCTCGCGGTCGCCGAATTTCTCGCGCCACAGCTGCACCGCGTAATCCACCACCTCTTCCTCGGTGCGGCTGCCGTCCTTCTGCAGCACCTTGCGCTTGTAGCTGTAGGCGAAGACCGGCTCGATCCCCGAACTGACATTGCCGGCGTAAAGGCTGATGGTACCGGTGGGCGCGATCGAGGTGAGCAGCGCATTGCGGATACCATGGGCGCGCACCGCCTCGCGCACGTCTTCGTCCATGTGCATCATGTTGCCAGACGCCAGGTAGGGCTCGGCCTCGAACAGGGGAAAGGCGCCCTTTTCCTTCGCCAGGTCGACACTGGCCAGATAGGCGGCGCGGGCGATTTCATGCAGCCAGGCCTCGGTCTGGGCCGCGGCTTCTTCAGAGCCGTAGCGCAGCCCCAGCATCAACAGCGCATCCGCCAGCCCCGTCACGCCCAGGCCGATGCGCCGCTTGTTGCGGGCCTCCTCGGCCTGCTGGGGCAGCGGAAACCTCGACACGTCCACCACGTTGTCCATCATCCGCACCGCGATGCGCACCAGCCTGTCAAGCTCGGCGCTGTCGAGGCGGGCATCCTCCTCGAAGGGAGATTCGACCAGCCTGGCCAGGTTGATCGAACCCAGCAGGCAGGCGCCATAGGGCGGCAGGGGCTGCTCGCCGCAGGGGTTGGTGGCCGAGATCGTCTCGCACCAGGCGAGGTTGTTCATGGCGTTGATGCGGTCGATGAAGATCACCCCGGGTTCGGCATAGTCGTAGGTGGACTGCATGATCCGGTTCCACAGATCGCGCGCCTGAACCGTGTGATAGACGGTGCCGGCGAATTTCAGCTCCCACGGAGCGTCGTCCTTGACCGCCTGCATGAAATCATCCGTCACCAGAACCGACATGTTGAAATTGCGCAGCCGGGCCGGATCTGACTTGGCGGTGATGAAATCCTCGATGTCGGGATGGTCGCAGCGCATGGTGGCCATCATCGCCCCACGCCGCGAGCCCGCGCTCATGATGGTGCGGCACATGGCGTCCCAGACATCCATGAAGGACAGCGGCCCCGAGGCATCGGCCCCCACGCCCTTCACATCCGAGCCCCGCGGCCGGATGGTGGAGAAATCATAGCCGATGCCGCCGCCCTGCTGCATGGTCAGCGCGGCCTCCTTGAGGCTGTCGAAGATGCCGCTCATGCTGTCGGGGATGGTACCCATGACGAAACAGTTGAACAGCGTCACCGCCCGGCCGGTGCCCGCCCCGGCGGTGATCCGCCCGGCCGGCAGGAAGCGGAAATCCTCCAGCGCGGCATAGAACCTCTCTTCCCAGACGTCCGGCTGATCCTCCGCCTCGGCCAGGGCGCGCGCCACCCGCCGCCAGGTGTCCTCGACGCTCTTGTCCACCGGCGTGCCGTCGGGCTTCTTCAGCCGGTATTTCATGTCCCAGATCTGCTCGGCGATCGGTGCTGTGAATCGGCTCATCTTCGACAGGGTCCCGATGGTGATGGAAGGCTCTCAACCTAGGCCGTTCGCCGGTGCCGGTCAACTTGCGTTCCGCCCGGGCGGTGCTAGAGTGTATCCCAGTGGATACACCACATCTTGGGACAATCTGTGGCCGACTACATAAATCTTGTAAAGCTCTGTGTCGGCGTCGGGTCCGTGGACGACCTTGCCAGCCGCATCGACGCCCGCCGCAGCACCGAGACGCTGCATGTCACCCGGATGTGGCCGAAGCGGGCAGAGGCATTGCTGAACGGGGGCTCGCTCTACTGGGTGATCAGGGGGGCGATCCTGGCACGCCAGAGGATCATCGGGCTTGAGGAAATTCGCGGCAAGGACGGGACCAGACGCTGCGGCATCCGCCTGGACGCCCGGCTGATCCGCACCGAGGCCGCGCCGCGCCGCCCCTTTCAGGGCTGGCGCTACCTGCCCCCCGAAGACGCCCCGCCCGACCTGCCGGAACGCCGCATGCAAGAGGACGAGCTGCCGATGGAACTGCAGCTCGCCCTTGCCGAGATCGGGGTGAGATAGGCGCCCGACCGCACTTTCGGTGGCCTGTGCGCCCTACTTGTGCTCGGATGGCTGGTCATGCCCGGTGGGGCCGGCATCGCCTTCGGGATGTTCCTCGGCCTCCTGGTGAGGCGCGCCCTCTTCGTCGCCCGCCCCCTCTTCGCCTTCATCGCCACCACCGTGCATCAGCTCTTCGATGTCGTGGGGGATGTCGGCCTGGCTGAACTTGGCCTGTTCGTCCTTGTCATGCAGGAAGGCGATGATGGCGGCAAGCTCTTCGCCGGTCAGCTCGATCTGCTCGCCCAGCTCTTCCTGCTGCATCATCACCATGGCCTCGGCGCCACGCCACATGCGGGCGGCGAACTCGAAGGCGTTCATCGGATAATCCATGTAATCGGCGGCGAACTCCGGCGCGTCCTCGCCGCCGATGCCGTTGACCGAATGGCAGACCACGCAGCCCTTGGCCGCGAACAGCTTGCGCCCTTTCTCGGCATCGAACGGCGGAATGGCCAGTCCGTTCTCCAGAACGAACCCGGAACGGGACATCACGTCGCTGACCTGCGGCGCATCGCTGGCTGCCATGGCTGTTCCTGCGGCAATCACCAAAGCCGGCCCAAGGCCGAATCCGACTGTCTTGAGTTTCATGTCAATTTCCCCTTGTTGTGCGCCACACGACGCGAAACGTGAAACCCGGTTAGGAAAAGGGGGCAAAAACGGGATTGACGCAGGTCAAAAGCCGCGATCACGACTTGGTGATCGCGCCGGAATGCCGCACCGCGGCATCTGCGCCACCCGATGGCAATCCCAGTTTTTCCAGCAGTCCATTCAGGATTTCGCGCTCCTCAGGCCCCCATTGTGCCTCATTCGAGAGGAAAAGCATAGCCTGAGAGCGCAGCACCAGCCCGTCCGACAGCACCTTGAGGTGATTTGCCCGCAGCGTCTCGCCGGTGGAGGTGATATCGGCGACCGCCTCGGCGGTCAGGTTCTTGACCGTGCCCTCGGTCGCGCCCTGGCTGTCGACAAGCTGGTAATCGGCAACCCCCGCCTCGCGCAGAAACTCACGCACCAGCCGGTGATACTTGGTGGCAATCCGCAGACGGAAGCCGTGCGCCTTGCGAAAGGCGGCGGCAACGGCGTCGAGGTCATCGAGCGTGTCCACGTCCACCCAGCCCGCCGGCACAGCGATCACCAGATCGGCCCGGCCAAAGCCCAGCGGCGCCAGCTCGGTGATCCGGTCCTGCCAGGCGGGAACCTTCTCGCGCACCATGTCGATGCCGGTCACGCCCAGATGTATCCGCCCCGCGGCCAGCTCGCGCGGGATCTCGCCGGCCGAGAGCAGCACGAGGCTCACCCCCTCCACCCCCTCGACGGCGCCGGCATATTCACGCTCCGAGCCGGTGCGGCGCAGGCGGATGCCGCGCTCGCCGAACCACTCGAAGGTCTTTTCCATCAGCCGCCCCTTGGAGGGCACGCCCAGCCGCAGGCTCATGTTTCACCCTCCCGCAACTGCACCACCAGGCCGGGGCGGATCACGCCCCCCACCGCCGGAATGGAGCGCCCCCGCCCCAGCACCGCGGTCAGCGCGTCATAGCGCCCCCCCGAGGCGACCGGCGGCAGCTCGGGCCGGCCCTCGGCATGGAAGGCGAAGACGAAGCCGTCGTAATATTCCATCGTGGTGCGGCCGTGGCTGGCCTCGAAGGCCAGGGCGCCAGCCTCGATGCCGCGCCGCTCCAGCGCCTCCAGCCGCCGCTCCAGCCCGTCCACCGCCTTGCTGACGGCGGGCATCTCGGCGGCGATCTCGCGCAGCTTGCCCAGTGCCGCGTCCGAGCGCCCCCGAAGCGAGAGTATCTCGTCCAGAAGCGCCACCTCGCCCGCCCCCAGGGGCGGCAGGGCCGCGTCCTCGCGCAGCGCCTCGATGCGCGCCTCTATCTCCTCGCGGCCGCGCAACCCCACCAGCGGGGGGGCATCGGCCAGAGGGTCGGACGAGGCCAGCAGCGCGGCGCGGGCGGGCGGCACCGGGGCCTTGCCGCCGTAGCGTTCCAGCAGGGCACGGAAGCGCCGCGGCCGCCAGATGTGGCGCAACAGGGCCGCCTTGCGCCGCTCGGAGGTGTCGAGCCCCCTCACCGCGGCCATCAGGATGCCGATGTCGCCGGTCACCGCGCGCAACCCCAGCGGCGCCAGCGCCCGGGCGATCAGGGCGAACACCTCGGCATCCGCGGCGGCGGGGTCGGTGCCGCCGAACACCTCGTAGCCTGCCTGAATATACTCCGGCGCCCTGCCCTCGCCGTTTTCCTGCCGGCGAAACACCTCGCCGGCATAGGTATAACGGGCAGGCTCGGCGCCCTGGGCCATGTGCATCTGCACCACCGGCACGGTGAAATCGGGGCGCAGCATGCGCTCGCCGCTCAGCGGATCATGGGTAACGAAGGCCCGGGCGCGGATGTCTTCTCCGTAGAGGTCCAGCAGCGTGTCGGCCGGCTGCAGGATGTCGGCCTCCACCTCCTCGGCACCGGCGGCGCGGAAATGCGCCACCAGCCGGGCGGCCTCGGCCCGGGCCTGCGCCTTGCCCACCATCAGCGGCCCTGCTCCAGAAGCCGGCGCACCTCGGCCACCAGATCTTCGCGCTTCACCTCGAACTGGGCGGGCTGGGCCTTCCATTCCTCGAGGCTGGCGCTTTCGGCGATCTTCGCCCCCAGCACCAGATCCTTGAGCTGCACCACCCCGCGCGCCTTCTCGTCGCCGCCCTCGATGACGGCCACCGGCGCGTTGCGCCTGTCGGCGTATTTGAGCTGGTTGCCGAAATTCTTCGGATTGCCGAGATAGACCTCGGCACGAATGCCGGCCTTGCGCAGCTCGGCCGCCATCGCCTGATAGTCGGCCATGCGCTCGCGATCCATCACCGTGACCACCACCGGCCCGGCGGCGGTTGCATCGATGCGGCCCTTGGCCTGCAGCGCTGCCAGCAGGCGGTCCACCCCGATGGAGGCTCCGGTAGCCGGCACCACCTGCCCGGTGAAGCGCTTCACGAGGTCATCGTAGCGCCCGCCCCCGGCAACCGAGCCGAACTGGCGCGGGCGGCCCTTCTCGTCGGTGATCTCGAAGGTCAGCTCAGCCTCGAACACCGGCCCGGTGTAATAGCCAAGCCCGCGCACCACGGAAGGATCGATGACGATGCGGTCGGGACCATAGCCCTGGGCGGCGAGAAGATCGGCGATGCGCCCGAGCTCTTCCACCCCCTCGGCGCCAACGGCAGAGCCGCCCACCGCTTCGCGCAGGTTGGCCAGGGTGGCCGCGCCGTCATCGGCCCGGGAGATGAGAAAGGCGATCACCGGCTCGGCCTGATCGGGGCTCAGCCCCACGCCCTCGATGAAAGCACCCGAGGCATCGAGCCGCCCCCTGGTGAGCAGCTCGCGCACCCCGTCCTCGCCCACCTTGTCGAACTTGTCGATGGTGCGCAGCACCGCCTCGCGTTCGGCCCCGCTTTCGCCGACAAGGCCCATGGTTTCCAGCACGCCGTTCAGAACCTTGCGGTTGTTGATCCTGACGATGTAGTCGCCGCGCGGGATGCCCACCGCCTCCAGCGCATCGGCCAGCATGGCGCAGATCTCGGCATCGGCCGCCACCGAAGGCGCACCGACGGTATCGGCATCGCACTGGTAGAACTGGCGAAACCGCCCCGGCCCCGGCTTTTCGTTGCGCCACACCGGCCCCATGGCATAGCGCCGGTAGGGCGTGGGCAGCTCGTTGCGGTATTGCGCATAGACCCGCGCCAGCGGCGCGGTCAGATCGTAGCGCAGCGCCAGCCAGGGGCCGCCCTCCTCTTCCTGCCAGGCGAAGACGCCGTCGTTGGGGCGGTCCACGTCGGGCAGGAACTTGCCCAGCGCCTCGACGGTTTCCACGGCCGAGGTTTCCAGCGCCTCGAAGCCGTAGCGGTGATACACTTCGGCAATCTGCTCGAGCATGGCCTTGCGCATCGTGACTTCCGGGCCGAAATAGTCGCGAAAGCCCTTGGGCGTCTCGGCCTTCGGCCGGGGCTGCTTTTTCACCTTTGCCATGGTCGGTCCTGCCGGGTCTGTTACGCGGGGCGGTCTAGCGGATGGCGGATTTGGGGGCAAGCATGCAACCGGAGGGGACGAACATGAACAAGAGCGCCATCGAGATCGAGGAAATGATCGCCCATCTGAGCCGCGTCGTCGATGACCTCTCGGATGTCGTCGCCCGGCAGGAGCGCGAACTGGCTTCGCTCCAGCGGCGCCTTGCCCTGCTGATGGAGCGGGAAGCCGAGCGCGAGGCGGCCGAGGGCGGGGGCATTCCGCTGGCCGATCAGAAGCCGCCGCACTGGTGAGGGCGCGGCAGGGCTGGTGCGTGTCAGCCTTGATCGGGTCCGCACATATGCGCAACGACAGGGCAGGCGGCCGCCCGGGTGGGCGCGAATGCGCCCGCCCGCCCCTCGGCGGGCGCATGCCCGGGCCGCAAGCGACCCGGGTGGAACGAATGCGGTCGCGCGACATGCCATGGCGACCAGCCGGCCGCTTCAGATCTCCTCCACCGTCACCACCCCGTCGAGCGACTTGATCGCCCCCTTGACCTGCGGGGTCAGCGCATATTCCGCGCCGGTATCCACCACGATCTCGCGCCCCGTTTCCGGCTCCTGGATGCAGAACTCCAGCGGGCCGGTGGCGCGCCTGTTGCCGGCGGCCAGCCGCTCGAGCACCGATTTGACCGAAAGGACCGCGCGCTCTTCGTCCACGAACACCCGCAGCCCCATGCCGCCGGCGTCGGCGGCCACCGCATCGATCGGCGCCACGGAGCGGGCCAGCAGCTTGAGCTGCTCGGCCTCCATCGTCGCCTCGACGGTGAGCACCACGTTTGATCCGGGCTCGAGGTGCTCGCGCGCCGCCTCCAGCGTGTCGGAGAACACCGTCACCTCGTAAAGCCCGGTCGGGTCGGATAGCTGCACGAAGGCAAAGCGGTTGCCGCGGGCGGACTTGCGCTCCTGCCGGCCCGAAACCGCCCCCGCCATGCGCGCGACAAGCGGCGTGCGTTCGGCCGCCTCGGCCACTTCGGCCAGGGTCATCACCCCCTTGCGCCTGAGCGGCGCCATGTAATCGTCCAGCGGATGGCCCGAAAGATAGAAGCCGATCGCCTTGTGCTCTTCGATCAGGCGTTCGTTGGGCAGCCAGTCCTCGACCGGCGAAAGCCGCGGCTCGGGCAGATCGTCGCCTGCCTCGCCGAACAGCGACACCTGCGCCGAGGCGCGCTGTTCGTGGATGGCGGCCGACCAGGCCATCAGGGCATCGAGGCTCTCGAACACCCGGCGGCGGTTGCGGTCGAGCTGATCAAACGCCCCGGCACGGGCCAGCATCTCCAGCGGGCGCTTGCCGATGCGCTTGAGGTCCACCCGGCGGGCGAAATCGAACAGCGTGACGAAGGGCTCGTCGCCGCGCGCCTCGGTGATCAGCTTCATCGCCTCCACCCCGACGTTCTTGAGCGCCCCGAGCGCATAGACGACACGGCCTTCGGAAACCGAAAACCCTGCCTGCGAACGGTTGACGCAGGGCGGCACGATCTCGATGTCCAGGTTGCGCCGCAGCTCTTCGGCATAGGTTGCCAGCTTGTCGGTGAGGTGGATGTCGCAGTTCATGACGCCGGCCATGAACTCCACCGGGTAATTGGCCTTCAGCCAGGCCGTCTGGTAGCTGACCACCGCGTAGGCCGCGGCGTGGGACTTGTTGAAGCCGTAGTTGGCGAATTTCTCCAGCAGGTCGAAAACCTCTCCGGCCTTCTTCCTGTCCACCCCGTTCTTCATCGCCCCTTCGATGAACTTGGGGCGCTCCTTCGCCATCTCCTCGGCGATCTTCTTGCCCATCGCCCGGCGCAGGAGGTCGGCGCCGCCGAGCGTGTAGCCGGCCATCTCCTGGGCGATCTGCATCACCTGCTCCTGATAGACGATGATGCCCTGGGTTTCCTCGAGGATGTGGTCGATCAGCGGGTGGATGCTTTCGCGCTCGCGCAGCCCGTTCTTGACCTCGCAATACTTGGGGATGTTCTCCATCGGCCCCGGACGATAGAGCGCCACCAGCGCCACGATGTCCTCGATGCAGGTGGGCTTCATCCGCCTGAGCGCGTCCATCATGCCCGAGCTTTCCACCTGGAACACCGCCACCGTCCGGGCCGAGGCGTAAAGCTCGTAGGTCTTTTCGTCATCGAGCGGGATCAGCCCGATGTCGATCTCGATCCCGCGCTCGCGCAGCAGGTCGAGCGCGTTCTGGATCACCGTCAGGGTCTTGAGGCCGAGAAAGTCGAACTTGACCAGCCCGGCCTGCTCCACCCATTTCATGTTGAACTGGGTGGCCGGCATCTCCGAGCGCGGATCCTGGTAGAGCGGCACCAGCTCGTCCAGGGGGCGGTCGCCGATCACCACCCCGGCGGCATGGGTCGAGGCATTGCGCAAGAGCCCCTCGATCTGCTGGCCGTATTTCAGCAGCCGCTCCACCACCTCCTCGGCGCGGGCCGCATCGCGCAGCCGCGGCTCTTCGGCCAGCGCCTTCTCGATGGATACCGGCTTCACCCCCTCCACGGGGATCATCTTGGAAAGCTTGTCCACCTGCCCGTAGGGCATCTGCAGCACGCGGCCCACGTCGCGCACCGCGGCCTTGGACAGCAGCGCGCCGAAGGTGATGATCTGGGCCACCTTCTCGCGGCCATACTTGCGCTGGACGTATTCGATCACCTCCTCGCGGCGGTCCATGCAGAAATCGATGTCGAAATCGGGCATCGACACCCGCTCGGGGTTGAGGAAGCGCTCGAACAGCAGGTTGTAGCGCAGCGGGTCCAGATCGGTGATGGTGAGCGAATAGGCCACCAGCGAACCGGCCCCCGAGCCCCGGCCCGGGCCCACCGGAATTCCGTGCTCCTTGGCCCATTTGATGAAATCGGCCACGATCAGGAAGTAGCCGGGAAAGCCCATGTCCTCGATGATGCCCAGCTCGAACTCGAGGCGCTTTTCGTATTCCTCCACCGGTGCGGCATGGGGAATCACCGCCAGGCGCGCCTTCAACCCCTCGCGGGCCTGGCGGCGCAGCTCTTCCACCTCGTTTTCGGCAAAGCGCGGCAGGATCGGCTTGCGGCGCCGCGGCGCATAGGCGCAGCGGCGCGCGATCTCCACCGTGTTCTCGATCGCCTCGGGCAGATCGGCAAAGAGGGCCGCCATTTCCTGCGCGCTCTTGAAATAGTGCTGCGGGGTCAGGCGGCGGCGCGGCTCCTGCTGGTCCACATAGGCCCCTTCCTTGATGCAGATCAGCGCGTCATGCGCCTCGTACATGTCCGGATCCGGGAAATAGACGTCATTGGTGGCCACCAGCGGCAGGCCCCTGTCATAGGCCAGCTCCACCAGCCCGCGCTCGGTTTCGCGTTCGGCCTCGGGCAGGCCGTTTTCGCCGGGGTGGCGCTGCAGTTCCACGTAAAGCCTGTCGCCGAAGATCTCCTGCAGGCGGGCGGCAAGGCCCGCCGCCCTGTCCTCCTGCCCGGCCCGGAACAGCCGCCCCAGCGGCCCCTCGGCCCCGCCGGTGAGGCAGATCAGCCCCTGCGAATGGGCGGCGATCTCGTCGATGGTAACCTGCGGCAGCTCTCCGCCCTTGCCCAGATAGAGGCAGGAGTTCAGCTTCATCAGGTTGCCGTAGCCGGTTTCGTTCTGGGCCAGCAGAACCACCGGCGCGGGCGGGCGCGGGCCTGCCCCAACGGGCGCCGGATCATGGGCCAGGTCGATCTGGCAGCCGATGATCGGCTGGATCCCCGCCCCCATGGCCGCGACGGAAAACTCCAGCGCGCAGAACATGTTGTTGGTGTCGGTCACCGCCACCGCCGGCATGCCCGCCGCGCGCGCCATGGCCGGCAGCTTCCTGAGCCGGATCGCCCCTTCCAGAAGCGAGTATTCCGTATGCAGGCGAAGGTGGATGAATCGGGCATCACTGCTCATGCCCCAGCAATAGGCCAGCCGGACCGGCAGCGAAAGCCCGCCGTCGTCTTCGCGATTTTTTTGAAGCTGCTTTCGGGGCGCGAGGCCAATGCGCCCTTGCCTCGGGCCTCTTTTCCCGCTTTCCTTCCCGCCACCAGCAGGGAGCGCGACAGGCATGACACCGCCTCGGACACGAACGCGCTTCGAATGACAACGAAAAGAATGCGGCGGATCAGACCATGCAGGTTCGGTTTTCACTGAACGGAGAGATGGTGAGCGTCGATGTCGCCTCGCCCACCCTGACGGTGCTGGAGTGGCTGCGCGAAAGCCGTGGCCTCACCGGCACCAAGGAAGGCTGCAACGAGGGCGATTGCGGCGCCTGCACGGTGATGCTCACCGACGAGCGCGGCAGCCGGGCGGTGAACGCCTGCATCCTTTTCCTGGCCCAGATCGACGGCAAGGCCCTGCGCACGGTGGAAGGAATTTCCGGCCCCGGTGGAGAGCTGCACCCCGTGCAGCAGGCGATGATCGACCATCACGGTTCGCAATGCGGCTTCTGCACGCCGGGAATCGTGATGTCTCTGGTGGCTGCACATCTCAACGGACGCACCGATTTCGACGACATCCTTGCCGGCAACCTCTGCCGCTGCACCGGCTATGCGCCGATCGTCCGCGCCGCGCAAGCCGCCGCCGCGCAGCCCGTCCCCGACTGGATGCAAACCGACCGTGCCTTCATCTTGCCCGAAATACTCCGGGGGGAGGGCGCAGCCCGGGGGGCAGAGCCCCCCTCCAACCTCTGGGCCCCGCGCAGCGCCGACGAACTGGCCGAAATCTACGCCGCCCATCCCGAGGCCACGCTGGTGGCCGGAGCCACCGACGTGGGGCTTTGGGTCACCAAGGCGCTGCGCCAAATCGAACCGGTGATCTTTCTGGGCCGCTGCGAAGACCTGAAAACCATCGAGATGACCGACGCCACCATACGCATCGGCGCCATGGCCGACATGAACGCCGTGCGCCGGGCGGTGGCCG
>WFPZ01000170.1 GCA_015487335.1 Paracoccaceae bacterium | reverse complement strand
GGTCGGCGGTGCGCACCCCGTCGGCCAGCACCTTCTCCACCGCCCTTTCCAGCCGGTCGGCCTCGGCGCCGGCATCGAAGGAATAGCGCAGCGCCATGGCGAAGCTGAGGATGCAGGCACAGGGGTTGGCCCTGCCCTGCCCGGCGATGTCGGGGGCGGAACCGTGCACCGGCTCGTAAAGCGCCTTGGGCCGGCCGTTTTCCATCGGCGCGCCGAGCGAGGCCGAGGGCAGCATGCCCAGAGACCCCGTGAGCATCGCCGCCACGTCCGACAGGATGTCGCCGAAAAGGTTGTCGGTGACGATCACGTCGAACTGCTTGGGCTGGCGCACCAGCTGCATGGCACCGTTGTCGGCATACATGTGGGACAGTTCGATGTCCGGGTAGTCGGCATCTCGCACCGCCTGCACCACCTCGCGCCACAGGATGCCCGATTCCATCACGTTGGCCTTCTCCATGGAGCAGACCTTCCGGTTGCGCTTGCGCGCCAGGTCGAAAGCGGCCCGCGCCACCCGCTCGATTTCCGATTCGGTGTAGCGCTGGGTGTTGATGCCGACGCGTTCGTTGCCTTCCTCGAAGATGCCGCGGGGCTCTCCGAAATAGACGCCCGAGGTCAGTTCACGCACGATCATGATGTCGAGGCCGGCCACCACCTCGCGCTTGAGCGAGGAAAAGTCCGCCAGCGCATCGAAGCACTGGGCGGGGCGCAGGTTGGCGAAAAGATCCATCTCCTTGCGCAGGCGCAACAGGCCCCGCTCGGGCTTCACCGAAAAATCCAGGTCGTCGTATTTTGGCCCGCCCACGGCGCCCAGCAGCACCGCGTCAACCGCTTGCGCCTTTTCCATCGTCTCGTCGGTCAGCGGCACGCCATGGGCGTCATAGGCGGCCCCGCCCACGAGGTCTTCGCTGACATCGAACTTCAGGCCGCGGCGGTCTCCGAACCAGTCGATGATGCGGCGCACCTCGGCCATCACCTCGGGGCCGATGCCGTCGCCGGGCAGGATCAGAAGGGAAGGGTTGCTCATCGGGAGACCTCGTCATCTGTTGGCTGCCCCCCGCCTACCCGCCGCACCGGGAAGAATCAAGCAGCCCCCATCCCGCCCAGCGCCTCGGCC
Organism: Paracoccaceae bacterium; assembly: GCA_015487335.1. Taxonomy (GTDB): domain Bacteria; phylum Pseudomonadota; class Alphaproteobacteria; order Rhodobacterales; family Rhodobacteraceae; genus S012-89. The sequence goes on along the minus strand of WFPZ01000170.1, from coordinate 11,292 downwards.
AGCATGTCCCAGACGCGGCGGATACGGGGGCTGGTTTTCAGCGCTTCGGGCGCGGCCAGCCAGACCGGCAACGGCGGCAGTTCGATGGATGGCAGCACCCGCTCCACCCGTGGCTCGGCATCGCCCACCGCCACCTGCGCCGCGCCCACGCCGCAGCCCGCGCACACCAACTGCCAGTAGGCCGCCTGATCGTCGCAGCGCACCGGGAAGAACTCGCGCCGCACATGGATGCCGAAATCGCGCATCGCCCGGATGATCACATCCGAGCGGTCGAAACCCACGAAATCCAGCTTCATGAGCATGTCCGTATCGGTCGGGCGGCCGGCCCTGTCGAGATAGGCGCTGGCAGCGTAAAGTGCGAGCTGCTGATCGGCCACGTGGCGGGTGATCACGTCAAGCTGCGTGGGCCGGTACATCCGCACCGCGATGTCGGCCTCGCGGAAAAGCAGGTTCTCGGTGGTGTCCGAGGGCACCAGCTCTATCTGGACTTCCGGCAGCGCCTGGCGGATGCGGGCGATCACCGGCGGCAGGATGAAATGCGACACCACCACCGAGGCGGTGATCCGCACCGTGCCGGAAAGCGCCCCGGCCCGGCCCTCGGCAGCCAGGCGGATACGCGCGGCGGCGGCCTCCATGGCGCGGGCGTGCTCCAGCATCTCCAGCCCGGCCTCGGTGGGCACCAGCCCGCGCGGAGCACGCAGGAACAGCTCCACCCCCAGGGCCTGTTCCAGCGCCTTGATGTGGCGGCCGATGGTGGGCTGGCTGAGGCCCAGCGCCCGCGCCGCGCCCGAAAGCGAACCCTCGCGCACCACCGCCGCGAAGGATTGGAGAAATGTCCAGTCGAGGGTCTCAAAGCCGTTTTCCATTCATTTTCGTATATCAAGCATTCAGTTTTGCGCAATTCCCATTCATATGTGCCGGGCGCATCCTTTCGGGAAGCAACCGGAAGGAGCGGTGGAAAATGACCGGAACAGTTCTCGTCCTCGGCGCCTCGGGCAAGGTCGGCTCTCATGCCGCCAGGGCCTTCCGGAGCGCCGGCTGGCAGGTGCGCACCCATGACCGCGCAAAAGGCGACATGACGGAAGATGCCCGCGGGGCCGATGTGATCGTCAACGGGCTCAACCCGCCGAACTACCACAACTGGGCCCGGCTGATCCCGGAAATCACCGAACGGGTGATCACGGCCGCCCGCGCCTCGGGGGCGATGGTTGTCGTGCCGGGCAATGTCTACAATTTCGGGGCGACGCCGGGAACGTGGTCGGAGGACACGCCCCACCGCGCCACCACCCGCAAGGGCCGCATCCGCATCGAGATGGAGCGGGCCTATCGCGACAGCGGCGTGCAGACGCTGATCCTGCGGGCCGGCAATTTCATCGACCCCGGGCGCGAGGACGACGTAATGGGCCTGTTCCTGATGCGCAACATTCGCCGCGGCAGGCTCGTCTACCCCGGGAACCCGGACACGGTGCAAACCTACTGCTACCTGCCCGACTGGGCCGAGGCGGCGGCGGGGCTGGCCGGAATGCGCCTGCAACTGGCCACGTTCGAAGACGTGCCCTTCCCCGGCCATGCCTTCACCGCCAACGAGCTTGCGGAGGCGCTCTCGCAGGCACTGGGCCGCCAGATCACGGTGACGGGTTTCCCCTGGTGGGCGATGCGCATTGCCGCGCCTTTCTGGGAGGTGGCCCGCGAGATGCTGGAGATGCGATACTTGTGGAACACGCCGCACCGGCTGAGCGGGGCGAAACTGGCCCGCCTTCTGCCCGGCTTCGAACCGGCCGCAATGGCCGAGGTGATGCTGGCCGGGCTGCCGGCAGACATCCGCCCGGCCCGGCCCGCGGCGCAAGAGCCGTGCGCCCTCGGGGCCTGAGGCGCCGGGTTCGCCGTTTCGTTCCGCTTGGTGGTATCGAGCGCCGGGCCGTCCGCCTGGCAAGGCCCACACCTCCCGGCACCGGCCTGCCGGCCGGCGCTTCAGGCGGTTTGCAGACGGGCCTCTGCGGCCTCGGCGCGGGTCTTGCGGCGCTTGGCGGCGATCATCTCGGCCACCCGCCCCATGGCGATGCCCCGCATGAACAGGCTTGCCGGCAGAAAGGCCCATGCCGCAACCGTCCAGATCAGCGTCTGCGGATTGTCCAGCGTCACCGAACCGAAAAGCGACGACGCCGCCCGCACCGCCGTCGGCAGCAGGAACGGCAGCATGAAGCCCAATGCAATGTTGAGGCGGGCATCCCGCTCCAGCCGGCGCACCACGTCGCTGCCCGCGGTCGGGTCGAAGGTGGGCAGGTTCACCCACACGTTGAAGCTGCCGTTGCCGCCCGGCCAGTGGCGCAGGCGCAGGATGATCAGGAAATAGGCCAGCGTCAGCAGCGAGATCAGATAGCTGAGCCCGGCCGCGGTGCGCACGAGGGAAACCTGGGCGGGGCTGGTGTTCTCGGGCAGAAGCAGCACCACCAGGCGCACCGGGCTGAAGGGGAAATCGATGGCCACCCCGATCAGGGTGCCGACCGCCTCGACGAAACGGGTCAGGGTGGTGGGTTCCACCTGCCCGCGGATGATCACGGTCAGCAGAAAGACGGTGATGAACAGCGAGACGAAGCGGATCCGGTTGAATGGCGGCGCGTCGCGGAATTCGACAAGCCCGGGGTAGGTTGAAGCATATTCGAAGACGGTCAGGGCAGCGGCGAAGATGGCGACCAGCGCGACGATCTGCTTGGCGTCGGAGTCCACGCCCGGCAGCAGCAGCGAAGGCGTTGCGATCAGCAACACCACCAGCATCGCACGGAACACCGCGCCTGTGAGCCGAGAAATCACTGCTCCAAACCCTCAATCCAGACGGCCGGGGTGCACTGCCCCGCCCTTGTTCCTGGTTGATCCTGCCAATTGTGGCAGGTTGCCTCATTGTTGCCCAATTTCTGCCTTCTTTCGCTGCAGCCAGCAAGTATCGAGCAAGCTTAACAAAAAGTTTTAGGCCAAATCGTGGAGAAACTGGTGCGGCTTTGCATCAATTTGACAACGAAAAAGGGCCGCCCGGTCGGAGCGGCCCCACATCTTGCGGTCGGACGAAAATCACACCCAAGGGCGCTCCACAGCCATCCGCGCCTCGAAGGCCTCTATGGCGCCGACCTTCTTCATGGTCAGGCCGATGTCGTCGAGCCCCTCCAGCAGGCAGTGCTTGCGGAACGGATCGATTTCGAAACGGAACACCTCGCCCTCGGAGGTGGAGATCTCCTGCGCCTCCAGATCCACGGTGATGCGCGCGTTCTCGCCCTTCTCGGCCTCCTTCATCAGCAGATCCACCTGCTCGGGCGGCAGTGTCACCGGCAGGATGCCGTTCTTGAAGCAGTTGTTGTAGAAGATGTCGGCGAAACTGGGGGCAATCACGCAGCGGATGCCGAAATCCAGCAGCGCCCATGGCGCGTGTTCGCGCGAGGAGCCGCAGCCGAAGTTCTCGCCGGCGATCAGGATCTCGGCCTTGCGGTAGGCCGGCTTGTTGAGCACGAAATCGGGGATCTCGTTGCCCTGCGCGTCATAGCGCATCTCGTCGAACAGGTTCTTGCCCAGCCCCGAACGCCTGATCGTCTTCAGGAACTGCTTGGGGATGATCATGTCGGTATCGACATTGACCAGCGGCAGGGGCGCGGCAACGCCGGTGAGTTTGGTGAACTTTTGCATCACATCATCTCCCTCACGTCCGTCAGCCGCCCCGTCACCGCCGCCGCGGCCGCCATGGCCGGGCTGACCAGGTGGGTGCGGCCACCGCGGCCCTGCCGGCCCTCGAAGTTGCGGTTCGAGGTGGAGGCGCAGCGCTCTCCGGGGGACAGCTGATCGGGGTTCATGGCCAGGCACATGGAGCAGCCGGCCAGCCGCCACTCGAACCCGGCATCGACGAAGATCTGCGCCAGCCCCTCTTCCTCGGCCTGGGCGCGCACCAGGCCCGAGCCCGGCACCACCATGGCGCGCAGCCCTTCCTTCACCTTCCGGCCCTTCAGCACTTCGGCCGCGGCGCGCAGATCCTCGATGCGGCCGTTGGTGCAGGAGCCGATGAACACCGTGTCGATCTCGATATCGGTGAGCTTCATCCCCGGCTCCAGGCCCATGTATTCCAGCGAGCGGGCCACCGCCTCGGCCTTGCCGCCCTCGAAATCCTCGGGGCTGGGAACCCTGCCCGAGATAGGCAGAACGTCCTCGGGGCTGGTGCCCCAGGTGACCACGGGCTCGATATCTTCGCCCCTCAGCGTCACCACCTTGTCGAAATGGGCGCCCTCGTCGGTGTAAAGCGTCTTCCACCAGGCGAGAGCGGCCTCCCACAGGGCGCCCTTGGGCGCGTGCGGGCGGCCCTTGACATATTCATAGGTGGTTTCGTCGGGCGCGATCAGCCCGGCCCGGGCGCCGCCCTCGATGGCCATGTTGCACACCGTCATCCGCCCTTCCATCGACATGTTCTCGATCACCTCGCCGCAATATTCGATCACATGTCCGGTGCCGCCTGCGGTGCCGGTGGCGCCGATCACCGCCAGCGTCACGTCCTTGGGCGTCACGCCGGGCTGGAGCTTGCCGGTGATCTCCACCTTCATGTTCTTCGACTTCTTCTGAATCAGCGTCTGGGTGGCCAGAACATGCTCCACCTCCGAGGTGCCGATCCCGTGCGCCAGCGCGCCGAACGCCCCGTGGGTGGCGGTGTGGCTGTCGCCGCAGACCACCGTCATGCCCGGCAGGGTCCAGCCCTGTTCGGGCCCGACGATGTGCACGATGCCCTGGCGGATGTCGTTCACCGGATAGTAGTGAATGCCGAATTCGCGCGCGTTGCGGTCCAGCGCCTCGACCTGGATGCGGCTGTCTTCGGTCATCTGGGCCGGGTCCTCGCGCCCTTCGGTGGTGGGCACGTTGTGATCGGGCACGGCGATGGTCTTGTCGGGCGCGCGCACCTTGCGGCCGGCCATGCGCAGCCCCTCGAAGGCCTGCGGGCTGGTCACCTCGTGCACCAGGTGGCGGTCGATATACAGCAGGCAGGTGCCGTCCTCGGCCTCGTCCACCAGATGGGCATCCCAGATCTTGTCATAGAGTGTCTTCGGGGCGGTCATTGTCCTCTCCCGGGGGGTCGTTGAATGTCAGGGGTTCAGGGTGCGCGGGCCTATGGCCGCGCCAGCACCGAGAGCGAGGCACCGAAGAAGCGCCAGGGCAGGCGTGAACGGTCGTCCATGTCGAAAACCCGAGTCATGAACTGCAGATACAACGCGCCGCACGCCCCCGCAAGGCCGGCATGCCCGGGCAAACATTGAGATTCACGCGCGCCGGTGCTACCTATGATACAGCCCGGCGCCGGGGCCGATCGGCGCGATGCACGAAGGAGGATGACATCCTGTCTCAGACAACCGAAGCGGTCACCGCCATGGCCGCACCGGATGGCGGCACGACCAGAATTCCGGACAGCCGCACAAGCGAAGAGCTGCTCGGGCGCGTCCTTTCCTCTCTCGACGACGACAAGGCCGAAGACGTGGTCTCGATCGACTTGCGCGGCAAGTCCGAGATCGCCGACTACATGGTCATCTGCTCGGGGCGCTCCTCGCGCCAGGTGACCTCGATCTCCGAAAAGCTGACCGACCGGCTCAAGCACGAGTTCAGCATCATCTCCCGCGTCGAGGGCCAGGAGCAGGGCGACTGGGTGCTGATCGACGCGGGCGACGTCATCATCCACGTCTTCCGCCCTGAGGTGCGGGAGTTCTACCAGCTCGAGAAGATGTGGATGGGCCCGGGCCCGGCCAGAGGCTGATGCGGCTGCATGTCTGCGCCGTCGGCCGCCTGCGGGCGGGCCCCGAGCGCAGCCTGGTGGAAGATTACACGACCCGGTTCAACCGCACAGGCCGGCCCCTGGGCCTCGGCCCCCTCGCCTTTACCGAAGTCGAAGACCGCAAGGGCGGCGGCATGGCCGCCGAGGCCGCGCTGCTGACCCGCGCCGCGCCGCGCGGGGCGCTGTTGTGCGCCCTTGACGAACGCGGCAAGGCGCTCACCTCGCCGCAATTCGCCCGCCAGCTCGCCCGCTGGCGCGACGAGAGTCGCCAGGATCTGGCCTTCCTGATCGGCGGGGCCGACGGCCTTTCCCCCGACCTGCGTGAACGGGCCGCCTTCCGCCTCTCGCTGGGGCCGATGGTGTGGCCGCACATGCTGGCGCGGGTGATGCTGGCCGAACAGCTCTACCGTGCCGCCTCGATCCTCGCCGGCAGCCCCTATCACCGCGCCTGACCTTCTCCTGCCGGGAACACCCCCGCCGGAGGGGCGATTTTTCGCAGAAAAATCGGCATGCCCTGTTCCGCCCGGCTCCGCGCCGGGGTAAAACGCACCCAAACCGGCAGAAGGCAGGAACATGAGCACCCCCAAACCCGTCGTCCTGTGCATCCTCGATGGCTGGGGCCTGCGCGAAGAGCGCGAAAACAACGCCCCCGCACTGGCCAACACCCCCAACTTCGACCGCATCATGCGCGAGTGGCCCAATGCCACGCTGGTCACCCACGGCCCCGACGTGGGCCTGCCGCGCGGGCAGATGGGCAACTCCGAAGTCGGCCATACCAACATCGGGGCCGGGCGCATCGTGGCGATGGATCTCGGCCAGATCGACCTCGCCATCGAGGACGGCTCCTTCGCCGCCAATCCCGCCCTGCGCGGCTTCATCGAAAAGCTGAAGGCCAGCGGCGGGCGGGCGCACCTGATGGGGATCGTCTCCGACGGCGGGGTGCACGGACACGTCGGGCACATGCTGGAGGCCGCCCGCATCATCGCCGCCGAGGGCATCGAGATCATCGTCCACGCCATCACCGACGGGCGCGACGTGCCGCCCGAATCGGCCCGGGGCTACATCGAGACCCTGCGCGCCGGCCTGCCCGAGGGCGCGCGCATCGCCACCGTCACCGGCCGCTACTACGCCATGGACCGCGACAACCGCTGGGAGCGGGTGGCCCGTGCCTACGAGGCCATCGTCCACGGCCGGGGCGCGCATGCCGCCAGCGCGGCCGAAGCGGTTTCCGCCGCCCGCGCCCGCGGCGAGACGGACGAATTCATCGCTCCCACCGTGATCGGCGATTATGCCGGGCTCGAGGACGGCGACGGCCTGTTCTGCCTCAATTTCCGCGCCGACCGGGTGCGAGAGATCCTCGCCGCCATCGGCGATCCGGAGTTCGGCGCCTTCGACACCGGCCGCCGCCCGGCGCTGGCAGCCCTTCTGGGCATGGCGGAATATTCCGACCAGCACAACGCCTACATGGAAACCGTCTTTCCCAAACAGGCGATCACCAACACCCTGGGCGCCTGGGTGGCAAGACACGGGCTGACCCAGTTCCGCCTCGCCGAGACGGAAAAATACCCCCATGTCACCTTCTTCCTCAACGGCGGCAAGGAAGAGCCCGAGCCCGGCGAGGACCGCTTCATGCCACCTTCGCCCAAGGTGGCCACCTACGATCTGCAGCCGGAAATGGCCGCCCCCGAGGTGACCGACAGGCTGGTCGAGGCAATCGGCAAGGGCTACGACCTGATCGTGGTGAACTACGCCAACCCCGACATGGTGGGGCATACCGGCTCGCTGCCCGCGGCGATCAGGGCCTGCGAGGCCGTCGATGCCGGGCTGGGCCGGGCGCTGGCGGCGCTGGAAAAGGCCGGCGGGGCGATGGTCGTTACCGCCGACCACGGCAATTGCGAGATGATGGTCGATCCCGAAACCGGCGGCCCGCACACCGCGCATACCACCAACCCGGTGCCGGTAATCGTGGTCGGGGCGCCCCCGGGAAGCCGGGTGGAAAGCGGCCGGCTGTGCGATCTGGCCCCCACCGTGCTGCAGCTGATGGGCCTGCCCCAGCCGCCCGAGATGACCGGCCGGAGCCTGCTGCGCAAATGAGGGCGCTTGCCGCAGCCTGTCTTGCGGCGCTTCTGGCCGCCGCCCCGGCGGGGGCCGGAACCGACCCCGCCGATCTGGCCCGCGCCGCGGCCGAGCGGCTCAACGCCGCCCACGCCGCCCTGCAGCAGGCCAGCCGCGCCCCCGACAGGGTGAAGGCGCTCACCCGCACCATCCGCGCCTATGAAGAAGGGCTGGACGCCCTGCGCGAGGGGCTGCGCCGGGCCGCCCTGCGCGAGGCCGAGATCCGCCGCGAGTTCGAAGCCGAAAGCGAAAGGCTTTCTCGGCTGATCGGGGTGATGCTCTCGATCCAGTCCACCGCCGGGCCGCTGGTGCTGCTCCACCCCGGCGGGCCGCTGGGCACCGCGCGCTCGGGGATGATCGTGGCCGAGGTCACCCCGGCCCTGCTGCGCCAGGCCGAAGAGCTGCGCGCCCGGCTCGAGGAAGTGGCAATGTTGCGCGCCCTGCAGGAAAGCGCCGCCGCCACCCTGCAGGCCGGCCTGGAAGGAGTGCAGCAGGCCCGCACCGAGCTTTCCAAGGCGATCTCCAACCGCACCGAACTGCCGATGCGCTTCGTCGAGGATCCGCAGAATCTGCAAAGCCTGATCGACAGCGTCGAAACCCTTTCGGGGTTCGCCTCCGGTCTGGCCGAGCTGCCGCCCGATGCCGAAGGCGGCGCCCCGGCCCCCGATTTCACCCGCGCCAGGGGCACCCTGCCGCTGCCGGTCTCGGGCACCGTGCTGCGCCGCTTCATGGAGCCCGACGCCGCCGGCATCGCCCGCCCGGGCCTGCTGATCGCCACCCGCCCCCTGGCCCTGGTGACCGCCCCCTGGGCCGGCACCCTGCGCTACCGCGGGCCGCTGCTCGACTACGGAAACGTGATCATCCTTGAACCCCAGGCCGGCGTTCTGCTGGTTCTGGCCGGAATGGAACAGGTTTATGGAGAGATCGGGCAGGTTGTGCCGCCCGGCGCCCCGCTGGGACTGATGGGCGGGGCAGAGCCGGATGCGGGCACGCTCCTGCTGAGCGCAAAAAACGGGACTGGCCCAGAACTGACGGAAACGCTCTATATAGAGCTGCGAATCGGCAACGAGCCCGTCGATCCAGGCGAGTGGTTCGCCGAAACAAGGGAATAGGATGCAAATGCGAAAGTTCGTGATGGCCGCGCTCGGCGGCACTCTGGCCGGGATAATCCTTACCACCCAGGTCGCCGGGCCGCTGATCGCTCAGGAGCAGCAGCGGACCGCTTCCGTCTACGAACAGCTCGACCTGTTCGGCGACATCTTCGAGCGCATCCGCGCGCAATACGTCGAAGAGGTGGACCCGGCCGATCTGATCGAGGCCGCCATCAACGGCATGCTGTCCTCGCTCGATCCGCACTCCAGCTATCTCTCGCCCGAGGCAGCCGCCGAGATGCGCGAACAGACCCGCGGCGAGTTCGGCGGGCTGGGAATCGAGGTCACGCAGGAGGACGGCTGGGTCAAGGTCATCACCCCGATGGACGGCACCCCGGCCGATGCCGCCGGCCTCCAGGCTGGCGATTTCATCACCGCCGTCGACGGCGAGAGCCTGCTCGGCCTGACGCTGAGAGAGGCCGTGGACCTGCTTAAGGGGCCGGTGGGCTCGGAGGTGACCATCACCATCGTACGCGAGGGCGTGGACGAGCCCTTCGACGTTACCATCGTCCGCGACACCATCAAGCTGACCGCGGTGCGCACCCGGGTCGAGGGACGGACCGTGGTCATGCGCGTCTCCACCTTCAACGAACAGACCTATCCCAACCTCGTGGACGGGCTGAACAAGGCGGTGGAAGAACTGGGCGGGCTCGATAACGTCGACGGTTTCGTGCTTGACCTGCGCAACAACCCCGGCGGCCTGCTGACCCAGGCGATCAAGGTCTCGGATGCCTTCCTCGAGGCCGGCGAGATCGTCTCGACCCGGGGCCGCAACCCCGAGGACGGCGAGCGCTACAACGCCACCCCGGGCGATCTGGCACAGGGCAAGCCGATCGTGGTTCTGATCAACGGGGGCTCGGCATCGGCGTCGGAAATCGTCGCCGGCGCGCTGCAGGACCACCGCCGCGCCATCGTAGTCGGCACCAAGAGCTTCGGCAAGGGGTCGGTCCAGACGGTGATGCCTCTGCGCAACAACGGGGCCATGCGGCTGACCACGGCGCGCTACTACACGCCCTCGGGCCGCTCGATCCAGGCGCTCGGGATCTCGCCCGATATCGTGGTGGAACAGCCTCCCCGCCGCTCTGTCGACGAGGCCGAGGCTGTGGCGAACGAGCGCCGCACCCGTTCGGAGGCGGACCTGCGCGGCCGGCTCAGCAACGACAGCCTGACCGAAGAGGAACGCCGCAAGATCGAGGAAGAACGCGCCATCGCCGAAAAGACCGCCGAGCTGCGCGAAAAGGACTTCCAGCTGTCCTATGCCGTCGATCTTCTGCACGGCCTCGCCGTGATCGAGCGGGCGAAATGAGCATCCGGGCCGGCCTCTCGGGGCCGGCCCTTCCGTCTTCGTCATGACCCCGCAGGAAGCCGCAAAACTCCCCTACCGCCCGGCCGTGGGCGTGATGCTCGTCAACCGCGAGGGCAAGGTCTTCGCGGGCCAGCGCATCGACAGCTCCGAACCCGCCTGGCAGATGCCCCAGGGCGGCATCGACGAGGGAGAAGACCCCCGCCAGGCCGCCCTGCGCGAGCTGGAGGAGGAAACCGGCGTCACGCCCGATCTGGTGACCGTCGAGGCCGAAACCCCCGGCTGGCTCACCTACGACCTGCCACTCGAGATCATTCCCAGGGTCTGGCACGGGCGCTACCGCGGCCAGAAGCAGCGCTGGTTCCTGATGCGCTTTCACGGAACCGACGACCAGATAAGGATAGACACCGCTCACCCGGAGTTCTCGCGCTGGACATGGCTGGAGCCGAGCGAACTGGTGGAGCGGATCGTCCCCTTCAAGCGCGAGGTCTATGCCCGCGTGCTGGATGAGTTCGCGGACCGCCTGTAACCCGGAATCGTTTCGGGCGGAGCGGTGCGCATTGTCATATTCGAAAAACCGTATATAAGATTCACGGAACGGAACATCGCACCGACAGGGACAGAAGAATGAATGCACAACGCATGACCATGACGATCGCCGGGCTTTTCATCCTGGTCAGCCTCGGGCTGGGCCAGTTGAGCGGGCAGATCGACATCCGCCCCTTCGGCTGGCTGTGGCTGACAACCTTTGTCGGGCTGAACCTGTTCCAGTCCGGGATCACCGGCTTCTGCCCGATGACGAAGATCCTCGTCCGCCTCGGCATGCGCCCGGGTTGCTGAGGGCCGGACCTCCCCGCCCCAAGGCAGGCATGTCGTGGCAAATCCATGCCCCTGACCGGAGCGCATGGCGGCTTGGGCATGCGTCCGCCCATCCG
>WFPZ01000169.1 GCA_015487335.1 Paracoccaceae bacterium | reverse complement strand
CGCTCGCCGACAGGCTGGCGCAGGCCCGCGAGAGCATCACCCGCCGCTTCATCGGCCAGGGCCAGGTTGTCGACCTGGTGCTTTCGGCGCTTCTGTGCGGTGGGCACGGGCTGCTGATCGGCCTGCCGGGGCTGGGCAAGACGCGGCTGGTGGACACGCTTTCCACCGTCATGGGGCTGAAGGGGGCGCGCATCCAGTTCACCCCCGATCTGATGCCCGCCGACATCCTCGGCTCGGAGGTGCTGGAAACCGCCGATGACGGCTCGCGCGCCTTCCGCTTCATCGAGGGGCCGATCTTCTGCCAGCTGCTGATGGCCGACGAGATCAACCGCGCCTCCCCGCGCACCCAGTCGGCGCTGCTGCAGGCGATGCAGGAGCGATCGGTGACCATCGCCGGGCAGGAGCATCCGCTGGGCCGGCCCTTCCATGTGCTGGCCACCCAGAACCCGATCGAGCAGGAGGGCACCTACCCGCTGCCCGAGGCCCAGCTCGACCGTTTCCTGGTGCAGATCGACGTGGATTACCCCTCGCGCGAGGAAGAGCGCGAGATCCTGCTGGCCACCACCGGGGTGGAGGAGGACGAGGCCCATGCCGTCTTCACCGCCGAAGATCTGCTTGCCGCCCAGCAACTGCTGCGGCGGATGCCGGTGGGCGAGGCGGTGGTGGAGAAGATCCTCGATCTGGTGCGCGCCTTCCGCCCGGAAGATCCCACCGCGCCCGAAGAGGTGCGCGCCCATGTCAGCTGGGGGCCGGGGCCGCGGGCCGCGCAGGCCCTGATGCTGACGGTGCGGGCGCGGGCCCTGCTGGAGGGGCGTCTGGCGCCTTCGGTCGAGGATGTGGCCGCGCTGGCCCGCCCGGTGCTCAGCCACCGCATGGCGCTGAGCTTTGCCGCGCGCGCCGGCGGCGAAACCCTGCCGGGGCTGATCGGCCGGGTCGGCGAGCAGGTGATGCGCCTCGAGGCCGCCGCGTGAGCGAAGCCGTCCGCCTTCGTGCCCGCGCCGAGGGGCTGGCCGCGCCGCTGCCGCCGCTGCTGGCCGAGGCCGAGCATCTTGCCTCGACGGTCCTTCCGGGGGTGCACGGCCGGCGGCGCGCCGGCATGGGTGACGAGTTCTGGCAATACCGCCCGGCCCATGCCGGTGACGAGGCGCGCCAGATCGACTGGCGCCGCTCGGCCCGGTCGGATGCGCATTTCGTGCGCGAAAAGGAGTGGCAGGCGGCGCAAAGCGTGGTGATCTGGGCCGACGATGCGTTGTCGATGAATTTCACCTCCGACAGGAACCTGCCCGCCAAGCGCGAGCGCGCCGCCCTGCTGGCGATGGCGCTGGCGGTGCTGCTGGTGCGCGGCGGCGAGCGGGTCGGCCTGGCGGGGGGCGCCATCGCTCCGGCCGGCGGCGAGGTGCAGCTTGTGCGCCTGGCCCGGGCCCTGGCCGCCCCGGCAGGCGCGCGCGACTTCGGGGTGCCGGAAACCGCGGGGCTTGTGGCCCATTCGCGCGCGGTGTTCATCTCTGATTTTCTGGGCGAGGTGGCGCTGGTCGAGGAGCGTCTGGCCGAGGCTGCCGAACGCGGTGTCACCGGCGCCCTGTTGCAGGTGCTGGACCCGCAGGAAGAAAGCTTTCCCTTCGACGGGCGCACCATCTTCGAGAGCATGGGGCGCACGCTCAGCCATGAAACGCTGAAGGCCGCCGATCTGCGCGACCGCTATCTGCAGCGGCTGGCCGCGCGCAAGGCACGTCTGGCCGATCTGGCCCGTCGCACCGGCTGGCAGTATCATTGCCATCACAGCTCGGAGCCCGCCTCCACGGCGCTGCTCTGGGCCTATGGCGCATTGGAGCGGCGGGCCTGATGGCAACCTTCCTCGGTATCGGCTTTACCTCGCCCTGGCTGCTGCTGGGGCTGGCGGCCTTGCCGATTCTGTGGATCCTGCTGCGCGCGGTGCCGCCGGCCCCGGTGCGCCGGCTGTTTCCCGGCGTGGCGCTGCTTGCGGGGCTGAGCGATGACGAAAGCCAGACCGAGCGCACGCCGTGGTGGCTGCTGCTGTTGCGGATGCTGGCGCTGGCGGCGGCGATCATCGGTTTTGCCGGCCCGGTACTGAATCCGCAGGAGCGCAGCCCGGGAAGCGGCCCGCTGCTGATCGTGCTTGACGGCACCTGGGCCGATGCGCGCGACTGGCCGCGGCGGATGGAACGGGTGGCGGTGGCGCTCGACGAGGCCGAACGCGCCGCCCGGCCGGTGGCGCTGGTGCTTCTCGCCGACCTGCCGCCGGGGGATCTGCCATTCCAGGCCGCGGGCGCGTGGCGCTCTCGCCTGCCCGGGATCATCCCCAGACCGTGGGAGCCGCAGCCCTCGGCGCTCGAGGAATGGGCCGCCTCGCTGGAGGCCGGGCCGTTCGATACGCTCTGGCTTTCGGACGGGCTGGCGCGCCCGGGCCGCGAGGCGGTTCTGGCCGCGCTCGAGGCGCGCGGCACGGTAACGGTGTTCGAAAGCCCCCGGCCGGTGCTCGCCCTGCGCGGGGCGGAATTTGCCGGCGATGGGGTCAAGGTGACGGCGCTGCGCTCTGGCGCACAGGGCGAGGTGGCCTATCAGCTGCGCGCCATCGGCCCCGACCCCACCGGCACCGAGCGGCAACTGGCCAGCGGCCTGCTGGCCTTTGCCCCCGGCGCGACGGAAGCCACCGCCGAGCTTGCGCTGCCGCCGGAGGTGCGCAACCGGGTGAGCCGCTTCGAGATTGCCGGCCAGCGGTCGGCCGGGGCGGTGAGCCTGACGGATGATTCGCTCAAGCGCCGCGAGGTGGCGCTGATCGCCGGGCGAAGCGAGCGCGAGGGGCTGGAGCTGCTGTCGCCGCTCTACTACCTGCGCCAGGCCCTGGCCCCTACCGCTGATCTGATCGAGGGAGATATTGCCGATATCGTGCTGGCCAGCCCCGATGCGATCATCCTTGCCGATGTGGCGCGGCTGGCCGACGCCGAGGCCTCGGCGCTGCTGGAATGGGTGCGCGAGGGGGGGCTGCTGGTGCGTTTCGCCGGCCCGCGCCTGGCGGCCAGCGATGTGGCGCGCAATGAGGAAGACCCGCTGATGCCGGTGCGCCTGCGTGCCGGCGGGCGCTCGGTGGGCGGCACCATGAGCTGGGGCGAGCCCAAGGCGCTGCGCCCCTTTGCCAAGGACTCGCCGTTTTTCGGCCTGCCCATCCCCGAGGACGTGCGTGTCTCGGCCCAGGTGATGGCCCAGCCCGACCCGCAGCTTTCCCGGCGCGTGATCGCCGCGCTGGCCGACGGCACGCCGCTGGTCACCCGCCGGTTCGAAGGCGCGGGGCAGGTGGTGCTGTTTCATGTCACCGCCAATGCCGAATGGTCCAGCCTGCCGCTGTCGGGGCTGTTCGTGCAGATGCTGGAGCGGCTGGCGGTCTCCACCCGCCCCGAGCGGCCCGACGCGGCCGAACTGGCCGGCACCACCTGGACGCCGGTCGAGGTGCTCGATGCCTTTGGTTCGATGCGCGAGGCGGGCGCGCTTGCCGGGGTGCCCGGCGAGCGGATCGTCGAAGGGGCCATCGGGCCCGACATGCCGCCGGGGCTCTATGCCGGGGCGGAACGGCGGATCGCGGTGAATGTCATCGGCTCCGGGCGCGTGCTGGAGCCTGCCGCATGGCCTGAGCGCATTGCCGTGGAGGGGCTGGAATTGGTGCGCGAGACGGCCCTCAGAGGCTGGCTGCTGGTCCTGGCCCTGGCCCTGCTGATGGCCGACATCATTGCCTCTCTGTGGCTTTCGGGGCGGCTGAGGGGGCCGCGCGCGGCGGCGCTGCCGGTGCTGCTGGCGGCACTGCTGCTGGCCCCGCCGCAGCCGGCCGGGGCCCAGGGCGGCGAGGCTGAGGAGAGCTTTGCGCTGGACGCCACTGCCAATACCGTTCTGGCCTATGTGCTGACCGGCGACAGCCGCCTCGATGCCATCTCCGAGGCGGGGCTGCGCGGGCTGTCGGATGTGCTCTTCCGGCGCACCTCGGTCGAACCGGCCGATCCGATCGGGGTGGATCTGGAGCGCGACGAGCTGAGCTTCTTCCCCTTTCTCTACTGGCCGGTGAGCCCCGACCAGCCGATGCCCTCCGCCGAGGCCTACGTGAAGCTCAACCGCTATCTGCGCACCGGCGGGATGATCATGTTCGACACCCGCGATGCCGATCTGGCCGGCCTTGGCGCGGACACGCCGAACCGGCGCAAGCTGCAGCAGCTGGCCGCCCCGCTCGACATTCCGCCGCTGGAGCCGGTGCCCGCCGACCACGTGCTGACCCGCGCCTTCTACCTCTTGCAGGATTTCCCCGGCCGCCATGCTTCACGCGAGGTCTGGGTCGAGGCGGCGCCGCCGGGGGCGGAGCTGGTGGAGGGCATGCCGTTTCGCAACCTCAACGACAACGTCACCCCGGTGATCATCGGCGGCAATGACTGGGCCGCCGCCTGGGCGGTGGACAGCATGGGCGGTTACATGTTCCCGGTCGGCCGCGGCAATGCTGGCGACAGGCAGCGCGAGATGGCCTATCGCTTCGGCGTGAACCTGGTGATGTATGTGCTGACCGGCAACTACAAGTCCGACCAGGTGCATGTGCCGGCCCTTCTGGAAAGGCTGGGCCAGTGATGCCGGGCAGCGTGATCT
Source organism: Paracoccaceae bacterium (assembly GCA_015487335.1). Taxonomy (GTDB): domain Bacteria; phylum Pseudomonadota; class Alphaproteobacteria; order Rhodobacterales; family Rhodobacteraceae; genus S012-89. The sequence continues at coordinate 3,819 of WFPZ01000169.1, read as the reverse complement.
TCGATCCTTACGTGCCACTGGCGGTACTGGCCGTTGCGGCGATTGTGGCCGTTGCGCTTGGCGGCTGGGCGGCCTGGCGGGGGCTGTCAGGCTGGTGGCTGCGGACGCTGGCGGCGTTGGCGCTGCTGGCGGCGGTGGCCAACCCCTCGCTGCAGCGCGAACAGCGCACGCCGCTTTCCGACATCGTCATCGTGGTGGCCGACCGCACCGCCAGCCAGCGGCTGGAGGGCCGGCCCGGACAACTCGAACAGGCACTGGCGGGGCTGAAGGCGCAGCTGGCCCTGCGCCCGAACACTGAGATGCGGCTGGTGGAGCTGGCCGATGCCCCCGGCGACGGCGGCACGCTGCTGATGGAACGGCTGAGCGCCGCCCTGGCCGACGAGCCGCCCGACCGCATCGCCGGTGTCATCCTGCTGACCGACGGGCAGGTCCATGACATGGAGCGCGCGCCCGAGTTGCCTGCGCCCCTGCACGTTCTGCTTACCGGAAAGCGCAGCGACTGGGACAGGCGGCTGGTGGTGCGCGATGCCCCGGCGTTTGCGATTCTCGGAGAACCGGTGATGCTGACCCTGATGATCGAGGATCAGGGCCAGGTGCCGGTTGACGCCGGGGGCCGGGTGGAGCTGCAGGTCTCGATCGACGGTGGCGAGGTGCGGCGCTTCCGGGTGCCGGTGGGCCGGCCGCTGCGCTTTCCGGTGACCCTGGAGCACGGGGGCATGAACGTGATCCGGTTCAGCGTGCCCACCGCCGAAGGAGAGCTGACCGACCGCAACAACTCGGCCGTGGTGCAGATCAACGGGGTGCGCGACCGGCTGCGGGTGCTGCTGGTCAGCGGCGAGCCCTATCCCGGAGGGCGCACCTGGCGCAACCTGCTGAAATCCGACAGTTCCGTCGATCTGGTGCATTTCACCATCCTGCGCCCGCCGGAAAAGCAGGATGGCGTGCCGGTGGACGAGCTGTCGCTGATCGCCTTCCCCACCCGGGAGCTGTTTCTCGACAAGATCGACGAGTTCGACCTGATCATCTTCGACCGCTACCGCCGCCGCGGCATCCTGCCTTCGCTCTACCTCGACAATGTGCGCAGCTATGTGGAGCGCGGCGGCGCGGTGCTGATCGCCGCCGGCCCGGCATTTGCCAGCGCCGACAGCCTGTATCGCTCACCCCTGGGGGCAATCATGCCGGCGGTGCCGACCTCGCGGGTGATCGAAGAGGGCTTCCGGCCGCGCCTGTCGGCCGAAGGCGCGCGCCACCCGGTGACCGAGGGGCTTGAGGAATACGCCCCGCCCGCCGCCGAGGGCGAGGAGGGGCCGGGCTGGGGCAGGTGGTTCCGGCGCATCGAGGTGACGCAACGCTCGGGCACCGCGGTGATGACCGACGAGACCGGCGCGCCGCTTCTGGTGCTGGACCGGGTGGGCGAGGGGCGGGTAGCGCTGTTGGCCTCCGATCAGGCCTGGCTCTGGAGCCGCGGTTTCGAGGGCGGCGGGCCGCAGCTGGAGCTGCTGCGCCGTCTGGCGCACTGGGCGATGAAGGAGCCGGAGCTGGAGGAAGAGGCCCTGACCGCCACCGCGCAGGGCCAGGTGATGACCATCGTGCGCCGCACCATGGGCGAGGGCCCCCGCGAGGTCGAGATCACCGCGCCCGACGGCACGGTGAGCGTGCTGCCCATGCGCGAAGCGGCGCCCGGGCGCTTCGTGGCAGAGTTCGAGGGGCCGGAGATCGGGCTCTACCGCCTTCGCGAGGGCGATCTGGAGGCGGTGGCCGCACTGGGGCCGGCCGCGCCGCGCGAGTTCGAGGAAACCATCGCCAGCGGGGAAAGGCTTGCGCCGCTGGTGAGCCGCGTGCGCGGCGGGGTGCTGAGGCTGGAGGACGGTCTGCCCGCCATCCGCGAGGTGCGCCCGGGGCGCGTGGCCGCCGGGCGCGGCTGGATCGGGCTGACTCCCAGAGAGGCCTACCTGACAACGGACGTGCGGGTCATGCCGCTGCTGCCGGCATGGCTTTTCCTGCTGGCGGCGGCGGTGCTTTCGGTGGGGGCGTGGTTGCGCGAGGGGCGGAAGTAGCGGAAGCGCATTTCCATGCTCCGAGGAATGCCTTGCCGCCGAGACCGGTGCGCGCGTTTCGGGTGCGGCCGGCCGGGTGATTTCAGGTACGCCGGTCTTTCGCATGGAAATGATCGATGGTATTCCCTCGGTTCAGGGTTGCGCGCGAGCCAAATTGGTTATATTTTTTTACCAATACGCAGCAATGGGAATATTTCCATGGAGATGCCGGCCCCTGATCCGAAGATCCTCAGCAGGAAGCAGCTGATCGTGGAGCGGCTGCTCTCGGTATTGCCGGAAGATGCGGTCATTCATGACCCGGCCGAAACCCGCGCCTATGAATGCGATGCCCTGACGGCCTACAAGTGCCCGCCGATGGCCGCCGTGCTGCCGTCTTCCACCGAAGAGGTCTCGGCGGTGCTGAAGATCTGCCACGAGGAGGGCGTGCCGGTGGTGCCGCGCGGCTCGGGCACCTCGCTGGCCGGGGGGGCGCTGCCCACGGCCGACAGCATCATCCTCGGCGTGGCGCGGCTCAACCAGGTGCTGGAGACCGATTACGAAAACCGCTTCATCCGGGTTCAGTCGGGGCGCACCAACCTCAGCGTTACCGGCGCGGTGGAAGAGCATGGCTTCTTCTACGCGCCCGACCCCTCCAGCCAGCTGGCCTGCGCCATCGCCGGCAACATCGCGATGAACTCGGGCGGGGCGCATTGCCTGAAATACGGGGTCACCACCAACAACCTGATGGGCGTGAAGATGGTGCTGATGGACGGCACCATCGTCGATATCGGCGGCCCGTGGCTCGATTCGGGCGGGCTCGATCTTCTGGGGCTGATCAGCGGCTCGGAGGGCCAGCTGGGCGTGGTGACCGAGGCGACGTTGCGCATCCTGCACAAGCCCGAGGGCGCCCGCCCGGTGCTGATCGGCTTCGATTCCAACGAGGTGGCGGGGCAATGCGTCTCCGACATCATCCGGGCCGGGATTCTGCCGGTGGCGATCGAGTTCATGGACCGGCCCTGCATCCGCGCCACCGAGGCCTTCGCCCACCCGGGCTACCCCGATTGCGAGGCGCTGCTGATCGTCGAGGTGGAAGGTTCGGAGGCGGAAATCGACGAGCAGCTGGCGGTCATCAAGGAAATCGCGCGGCGCCACAACCCGGTGGAACTGCGCGAGAGCGGCTCGCCGGAGGAAAGCGCCAAGATCTGGCTGGGGCGCAAGTCGGCCTTCGGGGCGATGGGGCAGATCAACGACTACATGTGCCTCGACGGAACGATCCCGGTTTCCGAACTGCCCTATGTGCTGAAACGGATCGGGGAGATGTCGAAGGAATACGGGCTGGACGTTGGCAACGTGTTCCATGCCGGCGACGGCAACATGCACCCGCTGATCCTTTACGATGCGAACAAGCCGGGCGATCTGGAAACCTGCGAGGCCTTCGGCGCCGACATCCTGAAGCTGTGCGTCGAGGTGGGGGGCTGTCTCACCGGCGAACACGGCGTGGGCATCGAGAAGCGCGACCTGATGGTCGCGCAGTACACGCCCGACGATCTGGAGCTGCAGATGCGGGTCAAGGACGTGTTCGATCCGAAATGGCTGCTCAACCCGGCCAAGGTCTTCCCGCTGGAGGCCACCGAAAGCAGGCGGGCGGCGTGAGAGGGGCGGCCTGCCCCTCTTGCCTCCGGCCCGGCCGGGGGCAGTTCACCCCGGGGATATTTCAACGAAAAAGAAGAAAATGATGAGACCGGAAAGCGAAGAGGAACTGGCCGCGCTGGTGGCCGGGGCG
>WFPZ01000168.1 GCA_015487335.1 Paracoccaceae bacterium | reverse complement strand
CGAGTACGAAGTCTCGATGACCGCCGGCTTCACGTTCTAAGCCGAACGTCAGCAGATTGCGGGGGCGGGCCATACGGCCCGCCCTTTTCCTTTTGTCAGAATGATGGTTTTTCAGGGCATCCATTTGTCGAGGGCAGAAGCATGAGCATAGCCGAGATCAGGGAACGTATCGCCAGGGCCGAGAAGGAGGCCGGACGGCCCGAGGGCTCCGTCCGGCTGATCGCCGTTTCCAAGAAGCAGCCCGAGGCCCGGGTGCGCGCGGTGCTCGAAGAGGGCCACCGTCTGTTCGGGGAAAACCGGGTGCAGGAGGCGGCCGCGAAATGGCCCGCCTGGCGCGAGGAATTTCCCGGAGTCGAACTGCACCTGCTGGGCCCGCTCCAGACGAACAAGGCGCGCCAGGCGCTGGGGCTGTTCGACGCCATCCACTCGCTCGACCGGCCCAAGCTGGCGAAAACCCTGGCCCGCCTGGCGCAGGAAACCGGACGCTGCCCGATGCTTTTCGTGCAGGTCAACACCGGGGAAGAGCCGCAGAAGGCGGGCGTTCCGCCCGCCGATGCCGATGCCTTCATCGCCGAATGCCGCGCGCTCGACCTTCCGGTTGCCGGGCTGATGTGCATCCCGCCGGTGGAGGAAGAGCCCGCGCTGCATTTCGCGCTTCTGGCCAAGATTGCCGAGCGCAACGGCCTGGCAGAGCTTTCCATGGGCATGAGCGCCGATTTCGAGAAGGCCGTTTCCTTCGGCGCAACCTATGTGCGCGTGGGGTCGGCCATTTTCGGCGCGCGCGAATACGGCTGAAGCCGGTCATCGCGCTCAGCCGATCAGCCGCTTGATCTCGCAGATCAGCGCCGCATCTGCTGCAAGCGCCGGGGCGGCCAGTTCGGCCACCGCATCATCCAGGCCTTCCGCCGTGGTGATTCGCTCCACCAGCCCCCAGGCGAGGGCCTGGCGGGCACTCACCCTGCTTCCTGCCAGCAGGATCATCTTCGCCCGCGCCGGGCCTATCAGGCGGGCCAGGCGGGCCGGGTCCGGCGGCTGGGGCAGGAAGCCCAGCTTCACCACCGGGTAGAAGAACTCCGCCTCCTCGACGCAGATGCGCATGTCGCAGGCCAGTGCCATGCCGAAAGCGCCCCCCGCCAGCGTGCCGTTGAGCGCGGCGATGGTCAGGCAGGGCAGCCCGGCAATCGCGCCCGAGAGGCTTTCCCACAGATCGGAGGTCGCCAGCCCGGCGCGGGCCTCGTCCAGATCGGCCCCGGCGCTGAACACCCGGCCCCGGCCGGTCAGCACCAGCACCTTCGCCTTGCCGTGGGCCTCGGTTACGATCTCCAGCAGATCGGCCAGCATGGCCGCTGTCAGCGCATTGGCCTTGCCGGGGCGGTCGATGACCGCCCGCCACAGCGCCCCTTCCCTTTCCAGCTCAATCATCCGTCAGGCCCAGGCGCTTGCGAATCGCCCCGTCGCGCAGGCTGATTTCCTGACCGACGAATTCGTCGGCGTCGGGGGTGGACATCCACACCAGCGCCCGCGCCGGCCAGTCCGGCGGGATGTGCTCGGACCATTCCAGCCGGCTGACGGGGTTGATCCCGCTGGCCCTGATCTCGCGCTGCATCTCGGTGGCCACGGTGCCCGGAGAAAGCCCCATCGCCCGGATTCCCCTTTCGCGATACTCCTTGTCGAGGCAACGCGTCAGCATCGCCGCCCCGGCCTTGGAGGCGCAATAGTGGCTCCAGGCCTCCACAGGCCCGTGCGCCGCCCCCGAAGACACCGTGAGAACCGTCCCGCCGCCTGCTTCCAGCATCACCGGCAAGGCGGCGCGCATGCCGAAGAAGACGCCCTTGAGATTGATGTCGATCACCTGCCCCCAGGCCTTCGGGTCGGCCTCGGCCATATGTGCTATGGGCTCGATCACCCCGGCGTTGTTCACCAGCACGTCGAGGGCGCCGAATCGCTCGACGGTGCGGGCCACGGCGGCCTCCATGTCCTCGAAGCGGCTGACGTCGCCGGCCAGCGCCAGCGCCCTTTCCCCGATCTCGCCGGCCAGCGCCTCGAGGCTGCCGCGGCTGCGCGCCAGCAGCACCACATTGGCGCCCTCTGCCGCGAAGGCCCGGGCCGCCTCGGCCCCTATGCCGCGGCTTGCCCCGGTGATCAGAACGGTCTTTCCCTTCATCCCTGCCCTCCCTGGCACTGCCGCCCGATACCAGCCGGACGAAAACAAACTCCCCTCCCTTCCGCCTTGTGCTTGACCGAGACTCCGGCAGGCGGGAAGCTGATGATAACCATTCTTGCGCAAGTAAAAAAGGAAACCTCATGAAAGCCGATTTTCGCAAAATCATTCATGCAGCCGTTCCCCTCGCCCTGGCGCTGCCAGGAGGCGCCCTGGCCGAGGTGACCGCGCCGGAAGTCTGGGACAACTGGAAGAGCTATCTTGAATCCCTCGGGCAGACCGTAACCGTCGGGCGGCAGGAAACGGCCGAAGGGGCGCTTCTCCTGCAGGATGTGACCTTTTCCATGGATTTCCCCGAGGGCACCATGTCCGGCACCCTCGGCATGCTCGAATTCCGCGAGCGTGACGACGGCACCGTCACCATCACCATGTCGCCGGATTTCCCGTTCTCGATCTCGGCCAATGCCGGAGCGGGCGAATCCCTGGACATGGGAATGATCATCCGCCAGACCGGCGCTGCGATCGTGGCTTCCGGAGACGGCGAATCGATCATCTACGATTACCTTGCCCCCACCATCAGCGGCAGCATCGACAGGCTGGCGATCGACGGCGCACAGCTCGACGCGGCGGGAAGCTGGGAGCTTGCCGACGTCAAGGGCCGCTACGCTTCGGAGCGCGGGAAACCGCTCCGGTTCAGCAGCCGGGCGAATGCGGCGCGGCTGAGCTTCGATTTCACATTCACCGATCCGGCGCAGGGCGGACGCTTCACCATGAAGGGGGAAGGGCAGGATCTGGTTTCCGAATATTCCGCCGTCATCCCCGAAGGGTTCGACGCGCAGAAACCGGGCGCAATGTTCAACAGCGGCTTCTCGTCAAGGGGCAGCGCCGAGATCGGGGCTGTGGAATACGAGATGTCGGCCGAGGACGGAACCGACAGCTTCCGGTTTGCTGCGCGTTCCGGCGGCGGGTCGTTCGACTACGCCCTGGCCGATGGCTCGCTTTCCTACGGAGCTTCAGACACCAATGCCGAATATGTCCTTGCCTCGCCTGCCATTCCCTTCCCGCAGATCGCGCTGAAACTGGCTGAAGGCACGATGCGGGTCACCATGCCGCTGGCCCGCTCGGACGAGCCCGGGGACTTCGGCCTTCTGCTCAGGCTGACCGGCCTGCAGGTTGACGAAACCATCTGGTCGGCGATCGATCCGGGCCGGATCTTGCCGCGAGATCCGGCGAACTTCGTCCTCGACATGGCCGGAAGAATGCGCTGGCTGATCGACATCTCCGACCCGGCGGCCGGCAGCGCCATGGCCGAGGAAAAGGGCGAAGCGCAGGCGGAGCTCTACGACCTGAAGGTCAATGAAGCCGCCTTCTCCCTGGCGGGGGTCGAGGTGACGGGAGGCGGCTCGTTCGTCTTCGACAACAGCGATCTGGAAACCTTCGACGGATTTCCCGCACCTACGGGGGCGCTCGATTTCCGCATTGCCGGAGCCTACGCCCTGATCGACAACCTTGCCGCCATGGGGTTTCTGCCGCCCGATCAGGTGACCAGCTCGCGGCTGATGCTCTCCATATTCGCCAGCCCGACGGAAAACGCGGATGTCCTGACCACGACGGTGGAAATCACCGGCAGCGGCGGCATTTTCCTCAACGGCCAGCGGTTCAGGTAACGGCCTTCGGGCCGGAGTTGCCGCCGAAATTCACAGGCCGTCCGGAAATCGGGCGGCCTTTCGCCATGGCCCGCTTGCGGCAGGCCGCGCGGCAGACTACCTGTGATCCTGTTCCGGGTATGCAAAGGCCGAAGATGACAACTCCCCTGTCCGATCTGACACATTCGCTTCTGGATGCCGCGCGCAAGGCTGGCGCCGAAGAGGCCGACGCCATCGCGATCGACGGCACCTCCATCTCCATCGACGTGCTGGGCGGCCGCCTGGAACACGCCGAGCGCTCCGAGGGGGTGGAGCTGGGGCTGCGCGTGCTGGTGGGCCGGCGGCAGGCCTGCATTTCGGCCTCCGACACCCGCCGCGAGACGATGGAAACCATGGCCGAGCGCGCCGTGGCCATGGCCCGCGAGGCCCCTGAAGACCCCAACATCGGCCTTGCCGCCCCCGAGCAGCTGGCAAAATCATGGGATCTCGCCGCGCTGGAGCTCGCCGATCCGGCCGAAGAGCCCCACCCCACCGCGCTGGAAGAAGATGCCCGCCGCGCCGAGGCCGCGGCATTGGCGGTGAAGGGCGTATCGCAAGTGCAATCGGCCTCGGCCGGCTACGGGCGGCGGCGCGTCCACCTGGCCGCGACCAACGGCTTTTCCGGAGGCTACGAGCGCACCGACAGGGCCATCTCCTGCGTTGCCATCACCGGCGAAGGCACGCAGATGGAGCGCGACTGGTGCGGCGAGAGCCGCACCTTCCAGGCCGATCTGCCTTCGCCCGAAGAGGTTGGCCGGCTGGCCGGCGAACGCGCCGTGGCCCGCGCCGGCGCGCGCAAGCCCGCAACCGGCGCCTTTCCGGTGGTCTATGACGAGCGCGTGGCCGCTTCGTTGATCGGTCACCTGATTGCGGCCATCAACGGCACGGCAATTGCCCGCGGCGCCTCCTGGGCGCGCGAGCTGCTGCACGAGCAGGTGCTGCCCGCGGGGATGTCCATCATCGAAGATCCGCACCGCCCGCGGATTTCGGGCTCTCGCCCCTTCGATGCCGAGGGCCTGCCCACCCGGCGGCGGGCCATCGTGGAGGACGGGGTGCTGACGGGCTGGATCCTCGATCTGTCAACCGCCCGCAAGCTGGGAATGGAATCAACCGCCAACGCCGCGCGCGGCACCTCGGCGCCGCCTTCGCCTTCGGCGGGAAACCTGGAACTGACCCAGGGGCCGCACAGCCGCGCCGACCTGCTGCGCGAGATGGGCACCGGCCTTCTGGTGACCTCGATGATCGGCTCTTCCATCAACCCCACCACCGGCGACTACTCGCGCGGGGCTTCGGGGTTCTGGGTGGAAAACGGCGAAATCGCCTATCCGGTCAACGAGTGCACCATCGCCGGCAACCTGCGCGACATGCTGAAAACCATCACCCCGGCCAATGACGCGCGAAACCATCTTTCGCGCGTGGTGCCGTCGCTGCTGGTGGACGGGCTGACCATTGCCGGAGAGTGACCTCCAGCTGCTGGCCCGCGCGGCCCGGGCCGCCGGGGATCTGGCCACAGGCTACTGGCGGCGCTCGCCCCGGTCGTGGGAAAAGGCCGAAGGGGCCGGCCCGGTGACCGAGGCCGACATCGCGGTGAACGAACTGCTGAAGGCCGAGCTCATGGCCGCGCGGCCCGATTACGGCTGGCTTTCGGAAGAATCGGAAGACGATCCCGCGCGCCTGGCCTGCCGGCGGGTGTTTGTCGTCGATCCCATCGACGGCACCCGCGCCTTCATCGCCGGAGAGCGCAACTGGGCTCATTCTCTGGCCGTGGCCGAGGACGGGCGCGTGACGGCCGCGGTGATTCACCTGCCGATGCTCGGCAAGCTCTATGCCGCCACGCCCGGCGGCGGGGCGTATCTCAACGATATGCGCATCCGCTGTGCCGCGCGCACCGGGCTGGCGGGCGCGCAGGTGCTGTGCGCCCGCTCCAACCTCGACCCGGGCCACTGGCCCGGTGGCGTGCCCGCGCTGGAGCGCCATTTCCGCCCCTCTCTGGCCTACCGGCTGGCACTGGTGGCCGAGGGCCGTTTCGACGCCACGATCACCTTCCGCGACACCTGGGAATGGGACGTGGCCGCCGGGGCCCTGATCGCGGCCGAAGCCGGGGCCATCGTCACCGACCGCCATTTCGAGCCACCCCGCTTCAACAACCCCAGGCCCGCCCTGCGGGGCATGCTGGTGGCCAGCTGCAAGGTTCACGAGGGCCTTCGCCGGCATATCCTGCCCGCTCCTTGACCGTCAGGCGCATATGCTTACGGTGCGCCGCGACACCAATCCCAACCCGGAGGACCCATGACCCAACGCCTGCATCTCGTATTCGGCGGTGAACTCGTCGACCCGGGCAAGACGGCCTTCAAGAATGTCGACGACATCCACATCGTCGGCATCTTCCCCGATTATCAGAGCGCCTACGAGGCCTGGAAGGCCGAGGCCCAGCGCACCGTGGACAATGCCCACATGCGCTATTTCATCGCCCATCTGCACCGGCTTCGCGACGAAGAGGTGGAAGCCTCGCCGACCGAAGAGCTCGACAACTAGCGAAGACGGCACCGGTGCCCTCCTCCCTGGCGCTCTACCATCTCTTCGGGCCGATCCTGTCCGAAACGACCCGGCAGGGAAGCACGCCGGCCGACTGGCCGAAACGCCCGCCGGGGCCGCTGGTGTGGCTGCACGCCCCGCGCCGGGAAGACAGGGAAATCGTTGGCGACATGGTGGCCCGGCTGTCCGATATCGAGCCGGACGCCTGGTTTCTGGTCACCGGGCGGGAGGCGCGCAGCTCGGCCATGGAGGAGCAGAGCTTCACCACCTCCCTGCCTCCCGACACCCGCGCAGGCGCCGCGCAGTTCATCGCCCACTGGAAACCCGATGTCGCGGTCTGGATGACGGACAGCCTGCGCCCGGCGGTGATTGCGGAGGCCGCCGACAGCGGGGTGCCGATCTTTCTGGTGGACACCGGCAGCGCGCTGCGGGTTCTGGCCCGCGGCCTGTGGGGCTATCCCGGCCTGCTGCGCACCACGCTGCGGCGCTTTTCCGGCATCCTCTCGGGGGACGAGGCCACGCGGAAGGCCCTGATCGCCCATGGCGCGGACAGGTTCATGGTCGAGACCACCGGGGTTCTGGAACGGGCGATCGAGCCCCCGCCCTGCAACGAGGCCGAACGCGACACCCTCGCCCGGCTGCTGGCGGCGCGGCCGGTCTGGCTGGCGGCGGAAGTGGGGCTGGATGAACTTCCGGTGGTGCTCGAGGCGCATGGGCTTGCCGCACGCCGGACCCACCGCCTGCTGCTGATCGTCACCCCAGGCAACCTCGATCAGGCCGGGCGCTTCGCCGAGCTCATGGCCTCGCGCAACCTCACGTTCCGGCGCCGTTCCTCCGGTGCCGAACCCGACCCGGAAACCCAGGTCTATCTTGCCGATACCGAGGGCGAGGCCGGGCTGTGGTACCGGCTGGCCATCGCCACCCTGCCCGGCGGAACGCTGAGGGAGGGGGCCAAGGCAGGGCCCAGCCCCTTCGGCCCGGCCTCGCTTGGCTCTGTCGTGGTGCATGGGCCCCATCTGGGCGCCCACCGGGAAGCCTATGAACGGCTGCAAAGGGCCGAGGCCTCCGTTCGTGTGGAATCGGGCCCGGAGCTGGCCGGCGCCATAGATTCGCTTCTGGCCCCCGACCGGGCGGCGGAAAAGGCCCATGCCGCCTGGCAGGTATGCTCGGCCGGGGCCGAGGTAATGGAGCGGGTGCTGAGCATCATCGGCGATACGCTGAAAAAACGCAGGGCAAGCACATGAGACCGCCGCGTTTCTGGTACTACTCGCCCCGGCATCCGGGGCTTGCCGCCCGCCTGCTGGCCCCGCTCGGCGCGGCCTATGCGGCAGCCACCGCCCGGCGGCTGAAACAGCCGCCCGAATACATGGCCGGCGTGCCGGTGATCTGCGTGGGCAACATCAACGCCGGCGGCACCGGCAAGACGCCCACCGTGATTGCCCTGGTGGAAAGGCTGACGGCCATGGGCCTTGCGCCGCATGTGGTCTCGCGCGGGTACGGCGGGCGGCTGGAGGGGCCCGTGCGGGTGGACGAGCGCCGCCACAAGGCCGCCGAAGTCGGCGACGAGCCCCTTCTCCTGGCCGCTTTCGGGCCGACATGGGTGGCCAGGAACCGCGCCGCTGGTGTGCGCAAGGCCGAGGACTCGGGCGCGGATGTGATCGTGCTGGACGACGGGTTCCAGAACCCCTCGGTCGCCAAGGACCTTTCCATCGTCGTGGTCGATGCCTTCCACGGTTTCGGCAACGGCAGGGTGATCCCCGCCGGCCCCCTGCGCGAACCCGTCGCCACCGGCCTTGCTCGTGCCGGGCTGGTGCTCTCCGTCGGCACGCCCGAGACGCAGGCGCGATTCGAGCGCCGCTGGGGCGCTGCAGTCGACGTGCCGCGGCTGCGAGGCGCGCTGGCCCCCCTGCAGACAGGGATGGACTGGGCCGGCCTGCGCGCCCTGGCCTTTGCCGGCATCGGCCACCCCGAAAAGTTCTTTGCCACTCTCGAAGCCCTTGGCGCCGAGATCGTTCGCGCCCTGCCGCTGGACGACCACCAGCCGCTCACGCCGGCATTGCTGAAGCGCCTGGAGGGCGAGGCCCGCAAGCTGGGCGCGCAGCTGGTGACCACCGAGAAGGATGCAGTGCGCCTGCCGCCGGAATTCCGCCCCCGGGTGCTGACGCTGCCCGTGCGCCTGCAGATCGAGGACTGGGCCCCGCTGGAGGCGGCCCTGGCCGGGCTGGGGCTCAGCGCCCCGCCTTCTGCGCCTTCTTCGCCGCCAGTTCGGCCCTGATCTCCTCTTCGTGCTCGCCCAGCCGGGGCGAGGCGCGGCCGAGGGAAACCTCCGCCTGCGAAAAGCGAAACGGCGGACGAACGGTGGGAATGCCCTCCACCTCGGCGCGCAGGCCCCGGTGCCGCACCTGCGGATCGGCGAAGACCTCGGCCAGATCGTTGATCGGCCCGGCCGGCACGCCCGCCCTTTCGCACTCGGCCAGCAGCTCGGCCCGGGAGCGCTGCAAGGTGGCCGCGGTCAGCCGGCGGGTCAGCTCTTCGCGGTTGCGAATGCGGTCGGCATTGGTGGCGAATTCGGGGGCTTCGGCCAGTTCGGGCAGGCCGAGCAGAGCGCAAAGCCGCTGGTACTGGGCATCGTTGCCGGTGGCGATGATGATCCAGCCGTCAGCGCAATCGAACACCTGATAGGGGGCAAGGTTCTGGTGCGCGTTGCCGATCCGCCCCGGCGGGATGCCGGTGGTGAGATAGTTCATCGCCTGGTTGGCGGTGATGGCGGTGGCGGCGTCGAGCAGGGCCATGTCGATGTGCTGGCCGCGCCCCGTCTGCCTGCGCTGGTGCAGGGCGGCGAGAATGGCGGTGGTGGCGTAAAGGCCGGTGAAGATGTCGGCCACCGCCACGCCAACCTTCTGCGGCTGGCCCTGCGGATCGCCGGTAACCGACATCAGCCCGCACATGCCCTGGATGATGTAATCGTATCCGGCCCGGTGCGCGTAGGGGCCGTCCTGCCCGAAACCGGTGATCGAGCAATAGACCAGCGCCGGGTTGAGACGGCTGAGGCTTTCGTAGTCCAGCCCGTATTTCGCCAGCCCGCCCACCTTGAAGTTCTCGATCACCACATCCGCATCGGCCACCAGATCGCGCACCAGCTGCCGCCCCTCGGGGGTGCGGAAATCGGCCCGGACGGAGCGCTTGCCGCGGTTGCAGGCATGAAAATAGGCCGCCGAGGTATCGCCCTCGCGCTCTATGAAGGGCGGGCCCCAGCGGCGGGTGTCGTCGCCGGCGGGGCTTTCCACCTTGATGACGTCGGCGCCGAGATCGGCCAGGGTCTGACCGGCCCAGGGGCCGGCCAGGATCCGCGCCAGTTCGATGACCTTCAGCCCTTCAAGGGGTGCGCTCATTCGGCCAGCTGCTCCTCCAGAACCGCCCTGAAATCGGAGTAGGGCATGTTGTTGTACTTCTGCCCGTTGATGACGAAGCTGGGGGTGGAATCGATGCCATCGGCCTCGGCGTTCTTCTGGTAGGTGGCAACCAGCGCCTTGGCCATCCGGGTGTCGGTGAGGCAGGCGGCGACCTTGTCGTCGCTCAGCCCGGCCTCCCGGCCGATCTGGTGCAGGTTGGTCACCACCTGCGCCACGTCGCCGCCGGCCAGCCACTGAGACTGCCGCTCATACAGCATGTCGGCAATCTGCATGTAGCGCTCCTTCCCGCCGCAGCGGGCCAGAAGCGCCGCCCACAGGCCGAACTTGTCGAAGTAGACCTCGCGATAGACGAAGTTGATCTTGCCGGTGTCGATATACTCGGCCTTGAGCTGCCTGAACGGGCCGGCATGGAAATTCTTGCAATGCGGGCAGGTGAAGGAGGCATATTCGATCACCGTGACACTGGCATCGGGGTTGCCCATGGTGATGTCCTCGATCACCGGCAGGGCCTCTTCGGCGGGCGGGCTGGCCTCGGCGGCCTGCTGCTGCGCGGCCGGCACCGGCGGGGGCGGCGCCTCTTCGCCCTGCATGAAATACCACAGACCACCGGCAATGATCACGGCCAGAGCGGCCAGGATTGTTGCGATTCTATTCATTTTTCCGCCTTCTTGCGCTTTTTCCTGGACAGGACGTTCGCCCCGAGCGCCTCCAGCGCCCGGCGCAGATCCCCATCCTCGATTTCTGCCACCACCGCCCCGGCGGCCTCGCGCGCAGAGCTGTCGGGCTGTGGCGGTTCTTTCGGCTCGGCAGCACGGAAAGCCACCTGGCCTTCGGCAAAGCCTAGCGGGGCCGTCTGCGTGATGT
>WFPZ01000167.1 GCA_015487335.1 Paracoccaceae bacterium | reverse complement strand
CGACTACCTGCCCCCGCGCGGCGCGGAAGTGGCCGCGGCGCTGGCCGCCGATCCGGCCATCACCGATGTGGTGGTTGTCCATTGCGAGACCTCCTCGGGCATTCTCAACCCGGTGGAAGAGATCGCCGAGGCCACGGCCGCCGCCGGCCGCAGGCTCCTGATCGATTCCATGTCCGCCTTCGGCGCCCTGCCGCTTTCGCCCGCAGACGTGCCCTTCGAGGCGATGGTCTCCTCGGCCAACAAGTGCATCGAGGGGGTGCCGGGCTTCGGCTTCGTGATCGCCCGCCGGGCGGCGCTGGAGCGGGCCAAGGGCAACAGCCATTCGCTCTCGCTCGATCTGCACGATCAGTGGGCCTATATGGAACGCACCGGCCAGTGGCGCTTCACCCCGCCCACCCATGCGGTGGCCGCCTTCCTCGAGGCGCTGGAGCTGCACGCTGCCGAGGGCGGCGCGCCCGGCCGGCTGGCCCGCTACGAGCGCAACCGCGACGTGCTGGTGGAGGGAATGCGGGCGCTGGGCTTCGAGACGCTGCTGAGCGCGCGCTGGCTTTCGCCGATCATCGTCACCTTCTTCAACCCTGCCGACAAAGCCTTTTCCTTCAGCAGGTTCTACGACCTTCTTAAAGAAAGGGGCTTCATCATCTACCCCGGCAAGCTGACGCAGGTGGACAGTTTCCGCATCGGCTGCATCGGTCGGCTGGACCACCACGTCATGGCCCGGCTGGTCGAGGCTGCAGGCGAAGCGCTGGCCCGGATGGGGGTGCGATCGGCCGCCCCGCCCCCCGAGGCGCTGGCCGAGCGCGCCCGGCTGTCCGACGCCTGACCGGCATGCCGCACCCCGCAAGTTGCCACAACCGCAAAGGAACCCGAAGATGAGCAATTTCTCCGAATACACCTACCAGCGCCAGTATCGCGGCAAGGTGAAGGCCGTGATCCTCGACTGGAGCGGCACGCTGGCCGACGCCTATGTGATCGCCCCTGCCGTTGTCTTCGTCGAGGTCTTCGCCAGGCAGGGGGTGGAGATCACCATGGAAGAGGCGCGCGGGCCGATGGGGCTGCGCAAGGACCTGCACATCAAGGCCCTGACCGAGGTGCCCGAAATCCGCGAGCGCTGGAAGGCCGTGAAGGGCAGCTACCCGACCCAGGCCGATGTCGATGCCATGTTCGCCGATTTCGTGCCCGCCCAGCTGGACTGCCTGCGGCAATACACCACCCTTCTGCCGGGCGTGAAGGAAGTGTGCCTCGATCTGCAGAAACAGGGAATCAAGCTGGGGGCCTCCACCGGCTTCACCCGCGCCATGGTGGACATCCTGCACGAGGATGCCCAGAAGCAGGGGCTGAAGCTGGACGCCACCGTGGCCGGAGACGAGGTGCTCCACGGCGCCCGGCCCAAGCCGCACATGGTGTTCCGCAACATGGACCTGCTGGACATCGACGACGTGAAATCGGTGGTCAAGTGCGACGACACCACCTCGGGCGTGGGCGAGGCGCTGAATGCCGGCTGCTGGGGCGTGGGGCTGGTGCGCTATTCCAACTACATGAACATCAACTCCCTGGAAGAGGAAAAGGCCCTCTCCGAAGAGGAAATCGCCCGCCGCATGGCCCACACCCGCAGGCTGCTGGAACAGGCCGGCGCCCATTACGTGATCGACAGTCTGGTGGATCTGCCGGCGGTGATCGAGGACATCAACGCGCGGCTGGCCCGCGGCGAGAAGCCCTGACGCCCGCCGCCGTTCCCCCGGGCCGGCCAGGCCGATGACGGCGGGGCTGCTGGCGCTGGTCCTGGGGGCGGCCCTGCTGCACGCCGTCTGGAACGCGCTGGTGAAGCTGGCGGCCGAGCGCGCCTCGGTCTTCGGGCTGCTTGCGCTGGGCCATGTGGCGCTGGGGGTGGTGCTGGCCGCCGCCTCGCCCCTGCCGGCGCCGCGAAGCTGGCCCTACCTGGCCGCCTCGACGCTGATCCACTTCGGCTATTACGCGCTGCTCAACCTCTCCTACCGGCTGGGGGATCTTTCGCTGGTCTATCCCGTTGCGCGCGGCATCGCCCCGGTGCTGGTCGCGCTGGGGGCGACGATGGCCGCGGGCGAGGTGCTGGCGGCGCCGGTCTGGGCGGGGATTGTCGCCGTCTCGGCCGGGGTGGTCGCGCTTTCGGGCGGGATGCGCCGCGGGGCGCTGCGCGGCGGGGCGGTTCTGCCGGCCCTGCTGACCGGGCTGACCATCGCCGCCTATTCGCTGGTGGACGGGCTGGGCGTGCGCCTGTCGGGCGCGCCGGCGGGCTATATCGGCTGGCTGTTCATCCTCGAGATCTTCGTGACGATTTTCGTCTTTTCCAGCGGCGGGCGGCGGCTGTGGACGACGCGGCCGCGCACGCTTGCCCTCGGCCTGGCCGGCGGGCTGATCTCGGCCTCGGCCTACGGGATGGTGATCTGGGCCAAGGCGCTGGCGCCGCTGGGGGTGGTCTCGGCCCTGCGCGAAACCTCGGTGCTG
>WFPZ01000166.1 GCA_015487335.1 Paracoccaceae bacterium | reverse complement strand
TGTGCCAGCACCTGATGGACAACGGCATCGTCATCAACCGCCCCCCGCGCGACGGGCGCATGGCCTTCGTGCGCTCGCCCGACAACATCTCGATCGAACTGCTGCAGATGGGCGGGGCGCTGGAGCCGGCCGAGCCGTGGCTGAGCATGGAAAACATCGGCCACTGGTAGGGCGGTCCGTGCGCCTGCTGATCTATGGCGATTCCAACAGCTGGGGCTTTCCGCCCGACGGCTCGGGGCGGCGCATGGCCCATGGCGCGCGCTGGCCCGGGGTGCTGGCGGCAGAGCTGGGCTGGGAGGTGATCGAGGAAGCCCTGCCCGGGCGCACCACGGCCCATGACGACCCCCAGATGCTGGGCATGGCGATGAACGGGCTGCGCCACCTGCCGGTCGCGCTCAAGAGCCACTGCCCGCTGGACATGGTGCTGATCATGCTGGGCACCAATGACCTGAAGGCACGGTTTTCGCCTGATGCGGGGCGGATTGCCGCGAATCTCGGGCGGTTGGTGGATTGTGTGCGCGAGGTGGGGGCCGGGGCCGGCCACTGGGCCGAGGCCGCACCCGTGCCGGTGGCGCTGATCATCCCGCCGCCGTTGCCCGAACGGGTGGATGACCCGGGCTGGGAGCGTTTCCATGAATGGCGCGGCGGGCGCGCGGCCTCGGCGGGGCTGGCAGAGGCGGTTGCGGCCATCGGGCGCGAGAGGGACGTGCCGGTGTTCGACGCAGGCCAGGTGGTGGCGGGTTCCTGCGAAGACCCGATCCATCTGGATGCGGCGGCACACCGGGTGCTGGGCCGCGCGGTGGCGGGCTGGCTGACACGGACCCGCCCTGCCCCATGGCGGGCCTCGTCGGATCAGTAGATGTAGCGAATCTGATCCGTCCAGTAGCGCTCCACCCGCCGCAGGGCGGCGTTGATTTCCGCCAGCCCCTCGGCATCCATCACCTTGCGGCTTTCCAGCCCGCTGGCATGGCGGACGAACAGCCGCGCCACCACCTCGCGGATCTGGCGGCCCTTCTCGGTGAGGCGCACCCGCACCGAGCGGCGGTCGATCTCGCAGCGCTGATGGTGCATGTAGCCCATTTCCACCAGTTTCTTGAGGTTGTAGCTGACATTGGAGCCCTGATAGTAGCCGCGCGACTTCAGCTCGCCGGCCGTCACCTCGTTGTCGCCGATGTTGAACAGCAGGAGCGCCTGAACGGCGTTGATTTCAAGTATGCCGAGGCGTTCGAATTCATCCTTGATGACATCGAGCAGCAGCCTGTGCAGCCGTTCGACCAGCGCCAGCGATTCGAGATAATGGGACATGATTCCGCCTTGCGAGCCGGTGCCTTTTTCCGAACGGGTGCCGAGCGGTGACAGCATGCTCATGATCTTCTTCGCCTCCAGTCTTCCGGCTGCGAGACTGGGGCAGATTCACCAATATTCGGTTAAGTGGCGCAATGAACGATGCGGATGCCTCAGCGCACCCCGGCGGCGCGGGCGATACGCGCCAGCAGCCCGGCCAGCCACTCGGGCGGGGCCTCCTGGCCGGTGATCCAGCGGTAGAGATCCTGGTCGTTTTCGTCGAGCATGCGGTCGTAGCAGTCCAGCTCGTCCCGGCTGAGCTCGGCCAGCCGGGTATCGGCGAAGGGGCCGAGGATGAGATCCATCTCCTTGGTGCCGCGCCGCCACGAGCGCATCCGCATCCGCCGCAGCCGGGTTTCCAGGGGTTCGGTGGTTTGCGTTCCGCTCATGTCAGTGATCCTTCAAGGGTGGTGCGCGGGGGGCGGCCGGTTCCGGATGCCAACCGGGCTCCGTTTGTCCGTTCCTCACCGGCTGCCTTTCGCGCTTGATCGTGGCTGGTGCGCACCCTAGGACATGTGCAAGCCGTGTTCAAACCGGAGTCCGCCGATGGCCTTCCTTTCCGACAGGCTGGCGCGGGTGAAGCCCTCGCCTACCATCGCCGTCAGCGCCCTGGCGGCCGAGCTGAAGGCCGCCGGCCGCGACGTGATCGCGCTGGGCGCGGGCGAGCCCGATTTCGACACCCCCGAGCACATCAAGGCGGCGGCGCGGGCGGCGATCGACGCGGGGCGCACGAAATACACCG
>WFPZ01000165.1 GCA_015487335.1 Paracoccaceae bacterium | reverse complement strand
TGGGGGCAGGCGGCTGAATACGGCCTGAAGTACGGTGTAGCGGTTGCGTGTGGTCCGATCCAGTCCAGAAGCATCGTCGGGGCGGCGCGCAGCGACCGTGAATTCACCGACGACGAGATTGCTGCGATCTCGAAGGTGGTTCTGGCGCTGCACGAGATATCGGAACCACCCACCGAGCTTACACGCGCACAGATTCAGGCTCTCCGGTGCATCGCGGACGGGGACCGTCACGCAGCCGCTGCTGCCAAGCTTGGTATATCCGAAAGTGCATTGAAGGCGCGCCTGATATCGGCGCGAACCAGGCTGATGGCACGTACGACCTCGGAAGCCATTCAGAAGGCCAAGGAGTTCAGGTTGCTCTGACGGTTTGCGCCCGCCGATGCGTTGAACATCTCAACCCATCTGGAGGCAACCATGCAAACCACGACTCTCTCTTTCGAAAACATGCACAACCATGGCGCGCTTTTCACCAATATGCTTCGCGCCAGGCACGAAACCTTCATCCAGAAGAACAAGTGGGATCTGCCCGAGGTCGACGGCATGGAATTCGACCAGTACGACACCCCGGCCAGCCGCTGGATCGCAGTGCACGATTTCGGCGAGGTGCTGGCGGGGGTTCGCCTCACGCCCACCACGCACCGTTGCGGCATCTACAGCTACATGATCCGCGATGCACAGAAGGGATTGTTGGAATCGATCCCCTCGAACCTGCTTTACGAAGAGGCGCCGGTGGCCAGCCACATCTGGGAATCCTCGCGCATCTTCGTGTCGCACCGGGTGCCGGCACGGCTGCGCTTCCGGGTCCAGCTGAACCTGATCAACGAGATGACGGTGACCGCGCGGGAACTTGGCGCTTCGTCGATTCTCGGGCTGATCCCTGAAAACGGCCCGCGCTGGGGCCGCCGGGTTGGCCTGGACATCGATGAAGTGGGGCCGGTTCTGGACATCGGCGGCGACCGCAGCCGCTGCATCCGCATCAACCTGCAGACGAAACTGCACTAGTGCCCCGTTTTGCAGGGCCGGGCCGCCCGGACCCGGCCCCAATACCCTCTTTCATCGGCCTGCGCCCGCCTTTACGGTTGGCGCATGGCCGATCTGTTTGACACCGCGCCGGAGCCTGCCCCGGACGATCTTTCCCGCCCGCTGGCCGACAGGTTGCGGCCGCGGTCGCTTCGCGATGTGATCGGGCAGGACAAGGTGATCGGCCCCGAGGGGCCGCTGGGCACCATGCTGGCCTCTGGTAGCCTGTCTTCTCTGGTCTTCTGGGGGCCGCCGGGGGTGGGCAAGACCACCATCGCCCGGCTTCTCGCCGACGAGACGGATCTGCATTTCGTGCAGATCAGCGCCATTTTCTCCGGCGTGGCCGAGCTGAAGAAGGTGTTCGAGGAGGCGCGCCTGCGCCGCCGGAGCGGCCGCGGCACGCTGCTGTTCGTTGACGAGATTCACCGTTTCAACAAGGCCCAGCAGGACAGCTTCCTGCCCTACATGGAAGACGGCACGATCATGCTGGTGGGGGCCACCACCGAAAACCCCAGCTTCGAACTGAACGCAGCCCTTCTGTCGCGTGCCCAGGTGCTGGTGCTCGAACGCCTCTCGCTGGCCGATCTGGAGCTTCTGGCGCAACGGGCCGAGAAGGAACTGGGCAAGCCCCTGCCGCTGGACGGGCCGGCGCGCGAGGCGCTTCTGGAGATGGCCGATGGCGATGGGCGGGCGCTGCTCAACCTGATCGAGCAGATCATGGCCTGGAAGGTTTCCGGCAAGCTCGACCGGCCGGCGCTGTCTGCCCGGCTGATGCGCCGCGCGGCCCTGTATGACAAGAGCGGCGACGAACATTACAACCTGATCTCGGCGTTGCACAAATCGGTGCGCGGCTCGGATCCGGACGCGGCGCTTTACTGGTTGGCCCGGATGCTTGCGGGCGGCGAAGACCCGCGCTACCTGGCCCGCCGCATCACCCGCATGGCGATCGAGGATATCGGCCTGGCCGATCCGCAGGCGCAAGCCGTCTGCCTGGACGCCTGGGCAGCATATGAGCGCCTGGGCTCGCCGGAGGGCGAACTGGCGCTGGCTCAGGCCGTCACCTATCTGGCGCTCGCGCCCAAGTCGAACGCCGCCTACGTGGGCTTCAAGCAGGCCATGGCGGCGGCGCGAAAGACGGGCTCCATGCCGCCGCCCAAACACATCCTGAACGCCCCCACTTCGCTGATGAAGGATCAGGGCTACGGCGAGGG
>WFPZ01000164.1 GCA_015487335.1 Paracoccaceae bacterium | reverse complement strand
TTCAGCTTGACCGCGCCGACATCCGCGGCCGGGTGGCCCGCCTCGATGGCGTGCTGGAAACCATTCTCGCCCAGCACGACTACCCCGAGCCGATCAAGGCGCTGCTCGCCGAAGCGATCCTGCTCACCACCCTGATCGGCCAGACGATGGAGATGCGCTGGAAGCTCTCGCTGCAGATCCGCGGCAACGGCCCGGCGCGGCTGATCGCCACCGATTATTTCAGCCCCGCCAAGGCGGGCGAGGCGGCCCGTCTCCGCGGCTATGCCAGCTTCGAGGCGGCACGGCTGGATCCCGGAGCCGATCCGTTTTCCCTCATCGGGCAGGGCCATTTCGCACTGCTGGTCGATCAGGGAGAAGGCAAGATGCCCTACCAGGGGATCACCCCGATCGCCGGGGGCTCCCTGCGCGCCTGCGCCGAAACCTATTTCGCCCAGTCCGAACAGCTGCCCACCCGCTTTGCCCTGTCCTTCGGCCGGTCGACCATGCCGGGCAGTGCCCCGCAGTGGCGCGGCGGCGGCATCATGCTGCAGCACATGCCCAAGGCCTCTCCGCTCTCTGCCGGCCGCGGGAAAGGCGCAGGCAAGTCCCGGCAAGCGGCCGGCACCCTTCACGATGACGATGCCGAGAACTGGAACCGCGCGAACATCCTGCTCGATACCGTGGACGCGCTGGAGCTGGTCGGCCCCTCCGTTCAGCCGACCGAGCTTCTGGTGCGCCTCTTCCACGAGGAAGGGCCCCGCGTGTACGACCCGCAGCGGGTGGAGTTCGGCTGCACCTGTTCGGCCGCGAAGGTGCGCCAGAGCCTCTCGGTCTACTCCGCCCGCGACATCGGCCACATGACCACCGAAGAAGGCATCGTCACCGCCGATTGCCAGTTCTGCGGCGCCCATTACGAGTTCGACCCGAAATCGCTGGGGTCCGAGGCCGAAACCGGGGCCGGGGATGGAAAGAGCGATGGCGACAGCCGCTGAGCAGCTGGCGCGCCTGCGCAGGCTGGCCGCCAATCCGCCGCCGGCCTCGTCCGACTTCGACCTCAACTCCGATATCGCCCTGCCCGAAGGGCGCAGGCTGCGCCCCGCCGCCGTGCTGGTGCCCTTCTGCGAGGGCCCCCACGGCCTGTCGCTGATCCTGACCAAGCGGGCCTCGTCGCTCAAGCATCACCCCGGCCAGATCGCCTTTCCCGGCGGCAAGCTCGACGGCACCGACGACGGCCCCGTCGCCGCCGCCCTGCGCGAGGCCGAGGAAGAGATCGCGCTGGAGCGCGACAACGTCGAGGTTCTGGGCCTGCTGGCCGCGCATGAAACCGTTACCGGGTTCCTGGTAACCCCCGTAATCGCCCGTGTCAGAGACGCATTCACGCCCATCCCCGAACCCGGCGAGGTGGAAGAGGTGTTCTCCGTTCCCTTCTCGCACATCGCCGATCCGGCCCGCTACCAGGTGCAGTGGCGCATCTGGCGCGGGCGCCGCCGGTTCTACTATACCGCACCCTACGGGCCCTATTACATCTGGGGCGCGACGGCGCGCATCCTGCGCGGCATGGCGGAAGGACTGGCCGGATGATCAAGGTGAAGGGCCCCTGGCTTTCCGACCCGGGCACGCAGCAGATCCTGACCCTGCTGGAGGAGGCCGGGTTCAAGGCCTACGTGGTTGGCGGTTGCGTGCGCAACGCCCTGCTCGGCCAGCCGGTGCGCGACGTGGACATCGCCACCGATGCCCGCCCCGAACAGGGCACCGAGGTTCTTTCCGCCGCCGGGATCAAGGTGGTTCCCACCGGCATCGACCACGGCACCATCACCGCCGTGGCCAACGGCATCGGGCACGAAATCACCACGTTCCGCCGCGACGTGGAAAGCTTCGGCCGCCGCGCCGTGGTCTCCTTTTCCGACGACATCGAGGAAGACGCCCGCCGGCGCGACTTCACCATCAACGCGCTTTACGCGGACCGCCACGGCAATGTCCTCGACCCGATCGGCGGGCTGGCGGACCTGCGGGCACGCCGCATCCGCTTCATCGACGACGCGGACGAGCGAATCCGCGAGGACTACCTGCGCGCCCTGCGCTTCTTCCGCTTCCACGCCTGGTATGGCGATCCCGAAGCCGGCATGGATCAGGAGGCCCTGGCAGCAATTGCCGAAAATCTCGACGGACTGGAAACCCTTTCGCGCGAAAGGGTGGGGTCTGAAATCCTCCGCCTGCTGGAGGCCCCCGACCCGGCCCCCGCGGTTGCCGCCATGGCCCGCTGCGGGGCGCTGGCACGGGTCCTGCCCGGGGCCGATGACAGGTTTCTCGCCGCGCTGGTCCATAACGAAGGCGACCTCCCGCCACGGGCCATCCGGCGTCTGGCAATCCTCGGCGGCGAAGACGTGGCCCGCCGCCTGCGGCTGAGCAGGCGCGACGCCCGGCGGCTGGAAAGGCTGCGCGAGGGCATGGCCGGCAACGAGCCTGTCGCCGCCCTGGCCTATCGTTTCGGCAAGGACGAGGCGGTGGACATCGAGCTGCTCCGCGCCACCCTGGCCGGGCGCCCACCCGCCGAAGACATGGACAAGCAGGCCGCCCGCGGCGCGGCCGCCGTCTTTCCGGTAAAAGCGCGCGATCTGATGCCCGCGCTTTCCGGGCCGGAACTCGGCAAGCGCCTGAAAGAGCTGGAAAGGCGCTGGATCGAGTCCGGCTTCACCCTGACCCGGGAAGAGCTGCTTTCGTCCTGAAACCGATGGGGCCGGAACCTACCCTTCGGCCGCCGCCGCCTCGCCGCCACCGGTGATCAGGGTCCACCAGATCTTGCCGTTGGGTTCCTGAAACCAGGCAAAGCCCAGGTCGCGCGCCGCCGGATCGAGGATCACGCCACGCGTGGCCGGATCTTCCATCCAGGCCGCCAGCGTCTGCAGCTCGGTCTCGTAGGATTCCGAGATGTTCTCGCCCAGGAAGGCGCCCGTGTATCCGGCGCGCGCCACCCGGTCCACCGGCGAAGAGCCATCCGAGCCGAAATGCCAGGGGCGGTTCTGGATCGACATGTCGCGAGAATGGGTGGCCGCGGCGGCATTGAGCTTCGGGTTCAGCCGCAGCTGCGGCACCCCGGCGGCGGCGCGCAGGGCGTTGACCGAATCCAGCATCCGGTACTGGATCGCCGCCGTGTCCTCCGGCCTGATGCGATAGACCTTCGGCAGGGGTTTTCCATCGGGGCCGAAGGTGACGGTCGGCGCCGCGCAGGCGCCCAGGAACAAGAGGGCGGTCAGAAGAAAGGCGACAGGTCGGAACATCGGGCCTCCGCGGAAAGTGGTTGCGTTTGCCCATGGCTTAGGCGACGCACCGATAATTGCAACCCGCCTGACGGCACGGACGGCGGTGAAAGGGCCAGCGCCGGCGTGTGGAATTGTCGCGTTTCCGGCAACGCCAGGCTTATCTGCAGGCGCCAGGGGCCTGTTTGGGGCCCGTCTGGGGCGCCAATCGGAGAGCAGGTGTTGCCAATTTGACGACACCGCGCCCAATCTCGACGGGAAAAACGAATTTTTTTCTGGATTCGGAGAAAGCTAACTGCCTATATCCACCCCATAACGCACCCTTATTGGCCGATGCAGCGTTATTCATGTGTCGGCGTATCTGGAGGAAAGTATGAAGAAGCTTGCTCTCGCTGCCGTAATCACCGGCGTCGCCGCCACTGCCGCTCTTGCCGGTGGGGTGGAAGCCCCGGTCATGGAAGCTCCGGTCATCGTTGAAGAAACCGCTGCCGGAGGCACTGGCGGTCTTCTCGTGCCGCTGATCCTTCTGGCTCTGCTGGCTGCTGCGATCGCCAACAACTGATCGCTCGATCAGGAATTCGGAACGGGGCGGCGGGCTTCTGCCGCCCTTTTCCATTTCAGCCTTCCACCCATCCCTTCAGATTTTCGCCGACGGCCTCGGCCAGCGCCGCGATATGGGCATCGTCGTCGTTTAGGCAGGGAATATAGGTGAAGTTTTCGCCGCCCGCTTCCATGAAGCTGTTGCGGATTTCCTGGTTGATCTCTTCCAGCGTCTCGATGCAATCGGCCGAAAACGCCGGCGCGATCACCGCGATCCGCTTCTTGCCGGCCCTGGCCAGGCGCGCCACCTCTTCCACCGTGTAGGGCTGAAGCCACTCCTCGGGCCCGAACTTCGACTGGAAGGCGGTGGTGATCCTGTCCTCCTCCCAGCCCAGGCGCTCGCGCAGCAGGCGGGTGGTCTTCACGCACTGGCAGTAATAAGGGTCGCCCTCGGTCAGATAGCGCTTCGGCAGCCCGTGATAGGAGGCCACCAGAACATCCGCCCGCTCTTCCATCTCCGCATAGGCCCGCTCCACCGAGCCGGCGAGCGCCTCGATATAGGACGGGCGGTCGAAATAGGGCGGCACGATGCGCACCGAGGGCTGCCACTTCAGCCCCATCAGGGCGCGGAAGAACTGATCGTTGGCGGTGGCAACGGTGGCCCCGGCATATTGAGGATAAAGCGGGAAGAACAGGATCCTGCGGCACCCCCGCTCTACCAGGCGCTCGACCCGCGAAGCGGTCGAGGGGTTGCCGTAGCGCATGCAGAAATCCACCTCCACCGCATCGCCGTAAACCTTGCCCAGCGCTTCGGCCAGCTTTTCCGTCTGCGCCCGGGTGATGGTCATCAGCGGGCTTTCGTTCTTCTCGTTGTTCCAGATCGTCCGGTATGCCGCTCCCGAGCGGAACGGCCGCGTGGTGAGGATGACAAGCTGCAGCAGCGGCTGCCACTTCCACGGCGAATAGTCGATCACCCGCCGGTCCGAGAGGAACTCGTTCAGATACCGCCGCATGGACCAGTAATCGGTGCCATCGGGGGTGCCGAGATTGGCCAGCAGAACGCCCACCTTTTCAACCGGCAGGTCCGGGTGGTCGGCCGGGGCGTGCTCGGGGCGGAAGATCCGGGGCGCGGGCCCGGGGGCGTTCTGTGACATCGCGGTTCCTTTCTGCGGTTTCGCCAAGGGGAATAGCGGCATACGCGCAAGGATCAACCCCGCACGGGCCCGATCGGATCTCCGGCCGGAAGCTCCTCGGTGCCCAGCGCATCGGCCAGCCGCGCCGCGGCCGAGCCGGGGCGCAGCGGCCTGGGCTGGCTTGCGTCGGGCGCCCAGCCGGTGAGGGTGATCAGCTCGAAGGTGGCGGGCACCCGGCCATCCCGCCCGTAGGCCTCGGCATAGCGGCGCACCGCCTCCTCGAGCACCGCCCGGCGCAGCGGCCGCCGCTCGCGGCTGGCCAGCGCATTGGCCTCGCCCATGGCGCGCAGCTCGCGCATCAGATGCAGGGCGCTGTCATAGCTTGCCGTGAGGGTCAGGGAATCGGCCACCGGCAAGGCAAGGCCGGCGCGCTGCAACAGCGCGCCCAGCTCGCGGATCTCGCCCATCGGCAGCACCCGGGGGCTGAGCCCGCCGCGCACCGCCACCTCGGCCTCGGCCAGCACGGCGCGCAGCTCCGCCAGGGTGCGCCCGGCGGGGAAGATTGCCAGAAGCAGCCCGTCGGGCCGCAGCGCGCGGGCCGCCTGCACCAGCTGGCCCACCGGATCATTGGCCCAGTGCAGCGCCATGGCGTGGACCACCAGATCATGGGCGGCGGGTTCCAGCGGCAGGATATCGCTGTCCTCGACCACCACCGCGCCGGGCAGCACATCGCGCCACAGATGCGGAAAAGCGGCCACCACGGCCGGTTTCGTAAAGGTTCTGTTAACCAGTTCGAGCCTCTCCTGCACCTCGCGGATCGCCTCGCGCTGCAGGAACATGGCCTCGTCGCCCATGGCGCGGGCGCGGGCGCGGTTGCGTGCCAGGGCGGCGCGGTCGGTCAGGATGGGGGGCTGTTGCATGCCGGCTCCTCGAAACAGGCGGAAAATAGGGGTGATGGCGGCAAATGCAAAGGGTGGTCGAGCTGATTTATCCCCCCGCCTGCCTGGGCTGCGGCACCCCCGTGGCCGGCGATGCCCCGCTGTGCGGCCCCTGCTGGCGCGAAACCCCCTTCATCATCGGCACCTGCTGCGATGCCTGCGGCGCCCCGCTGCCCGGCGAGCCCGACGACCACCCCACCCTCTGCGACGACTGCCTGCGCGTCGCCCGGCCCTGGGCGCAAGGCCGCGCCGCGCTGCTTTACCGCGGCAATGCGCGCAGGATGGTGCTGGGGCTCAAGCACGGCGACCGGGCCGAAGTCCTGCGCCCCGCGGCCCGCTGGCTGGCCGCCGCCGGGCAGGAGGTGCTCGCCCCCGGTGCGCTGCTGGTTCCCGTTCCCGCCCACTGGCTGCGCCTGCTGAGCCGGCGCTACAACCAGGCCGCCCTGCTGGCCCATGCGCTGGCCCGCCACATCGGCGCGCAATGCTGCCCCGATGCCCTGATTCGCCGCCGGCGCACCCCGGCCCTTGAGGGGCTCGGGCGCGACGAGCGCTTTCGCGCCCTTGCCGGCGCCATCGCCCCCCACCCCCGGCGCGGAAAGCTGCTGGCCGGGCGCGAAGTGGTGCTGATCGACGACGTGATGACCTCTGGCGCCACTTTCGCCGCCGCCGCCGAGGCCTGCCATGCGGCCGGTGCGGCAAAGGTATGCGTTCTGGCACTGGCGCGCGTTGCGAAGAACGTCTAAATGCCTATAGTTCCGCAAACCTGGAAGACGCCCAATGCAAACCGTCGAGATCTATACCACCCCCTTCTGCGGCTACTGCCACGCCGCCAAGCGCCTGCTGGCCAAGAAAGGCGTCGAATATACCGAATACGACGTCTCCGCCGACCCGTCCCTGCGGCAGGAAATGATGCAGCGCGCCAAGGGCGGGCATACCGTGCCGCAGATCTTCATCGGCTCAACCCATGTGGGCGGCTGCGACGACCTGTTCGAGCTTGAACAGGAGGGCAAGCTCGACCCGCTGCTGGCGGGTTAGGTGCTGCGCGCGGCTCTCATCCAGCTCAATGCCTCGGACGACCCCGGGGCGAACCTCCCTGTCACCGTCGGCTACCTGCGCGAGGCCGCCGGCGGCGGCGCGGATTTCGTTCTCACCCCCGAGGTCACCAACTGCGTCTCGGGCAGCCGCGCCCATCAGCAAGAGGTGCTGCGCCACGAGAAGGACGACACCACCCTGCAAAGCCTGCGCGAAGAGGCCGCAGCACTCGGGGTGTGGCTGCTCATCGGTTCGCTGGCGCTGAAGACCGATGATCCCGACGGCCGTTTCGCCAACCGCTCCTTCCTGATCTCCCCCGGCGGCGAGATCGTGGCGCGTTACGACAAGATCCACATGTTCGACGTGCAGGTGACAAAAGAGGAAACCTTCCGCGAATCGGCCGCCTTCCGCCCCGGCAACCGCGCGGTGCTGGGAAAGGCCGATTTCGCCACCATCGGCATGACGGTCTGCTACGATGTGCGCTTTCCCCATCTCCACCGGGCCCTGGCCCGGGCCGGGGCGCAGATTCTCACCGTGCCGGCGGCCTTCTCGCCCGTCACCGGCGCGGCCCACTGGGAGGTTCTCCTGCGCGCCCGTGCCATCGAATCGGGCTGTTTCGTTCTCGCCCCGGCCCAGACCGGCACCCACGCCGCGCAACACGGCAGGCCGCGCCGCACCTACGGCCATGCCATGGCCGTCGCCCCCTGGGGCGAGGTGCTGCTCGATGCCGGCACCGACCCCGGCGTGAGCTTCGTCGATCTCGATCTTTCGCAGGTCGAGGCGGCCCGCCGCCGCGTGCCCGCCCTGATCCACGACCGTCCGTTCGAGGGCCCGGCATGAGCAATTCGCACGAAACTCTCGCCGTCTCGCTGTTCAGCGAGATCTTCATGGTCGATCAGCTGGCCCGCGCCCGGCTGACCCGCGCCCTTCCCAAGGGAATGGAGATCAGCCATTTTTCGGTGCTCAACCACCTCGCCCGCCTGCAGGAAGAGCGCACCCCCGCGCAGCTGGCGCGCACCTTCAACGTCACCCGCGGCGCGATGACCAACACCCTGCACAAGCTGGAAATCGCCGGTCACATCCATATCCGCCCCGACTGGGACGATGCCCGCCGCAAGTTCGTGGCCATCAGCCCCGCCGGGCTGCGCGCCCGCGACGCAGCCCTTGCCGCCATCACCCCGGTGATCGGCGAGGTGGTCGAGGCGATCGGCGCCGAAAAGGTGCGCGCCGCCCTGCCGGTGCTGCGCGAAATGCGCCTGCGGCTGAGCAGCGGCGACTGAACGCACGCGCACCGGCGCCGCCAGCCCGGGCATGCGCCCGCCTGCCCTTCGGTTGCGCGGGCAGACAAATCCGATCAGGCCGAGATGCCCTGACGCGGGCGAATGCTGGTGGTGACGTAGTTTACCGAAAGATCCCTCTCCGAGATCGACCAGCTCCATGCCAGCGGATTGAAGACGAATCCCTTGCGGTCCACCGGCTCCATCCCGGCCCGGCGCAGCAGGTCGAACAGCTCGTCGGGGGTGATGAACTTGTTCCAGTCATGGGTGCCGCGCGGCAGCCAGCGCATCACCAGCTCGGCCCCCACGATCGCCACCGCGAAGCTTCTGGCGTTGCGGTTGATGGTCGAGCAGATCATCATCCCTCCGGGCCTTGCCAGCGCCCGACAGGCGGAGAGAAACTCCAGCGGGTCGGGCACGTGCTCCACCACCTCCATGTTCAGCACCACATCGAACTGCTCTCCGGCGGCGGCCAGCGCCTCGGCGGTGGTGTGGCGGTAGTCGATCTCCAACCCCGACTGCTGCGCGTGAATCCGTGCCACGGGGATGTTGCCTTCGGCGGCATCGGCGCCCACGACATCGGCGCCCAGCCGCGCCATCGGCTCGGCCAGCAACCCGCCGCCGCAGCCGATATCCAGAATCCGCAACCCTGCAAACGGCGCGGCCTGCGAAAGATCACGCCCGAACTCGGCGGCGATCTGGGCGGTGATGTAATCCAGCCGGCAGGGGTTGAGCATGTGCAGCGGCTTGAACTTGCCCTTCGGGTCCCACCATTCGGCGGCCATGGCCTCGAACTTGGCCACCTCGGCCGGGTCAACGGTATTGGTCGCGGCTTGCATTTCCAGCCTCATCGCATCATTTCAGGCGGGTGCCCGTGGCCGGGCGCCCAGTTGCGGTATATATGGAACCAGATGGACAGAACAGCAGGCCATAAGAGCGCAGCGCAGTTTTTGTACCCGCCGATCGAGCCTTTCGACCAGCGGATGCTGGATGTGGGCGATGGCCACACGCTTTATGTCGAGCAAAGCGGCAACCCCGCGGGCCTGCCGGTGGTGGTGCTCCACGGCGGGCCGGGCGGCGGCTGCAGCCCCGCCATGCGCCGCTATTTCGACCCGCAGCGCTACCGCATTGTCCTGTTCGATCAGCGCGGCTGCGGCCGTTCGCGCCCGCATGCCAGCGTCGAGGCCAACACCACCTGGCACCTGGTGGCCGACATAGAGCGCATCCGCAAGACCCTGCGAATCGACAGATGGGTGGTGTTCGGCGGCAGCTGGGGGGCGACGCTTTCGCTGATCTACACCCAGGCTCACCCCGACCGCGCCCTTCATCTGGTGCTGCGCGGGGTCTTCCTGATGACACGTGACGAACTGGACTGGTTCTATGGCGGCGGGGCGGGGCGCTTCTGGCCGGAGCTGTGGCATTACTTCACCGGCCTGATCCCGCAAAGCGAGCATGACGATCTGATCGCCGCCTACCACCGCCGGCTGTTTTCCGGCGACCGGGCGGTGGAAACCCGTTTCGCCCGGGCCTGGGCCAACTGGGAAAACGCCCTGGCCTCGATAGCCAGCGACGGCCACGGCGGCGACAGCCCGGCCGAATACGCCCGCGC
Source organism: Paracoccaceae bacterium (assembly GCA_015487335.1). GTDB lineage: Bacteria > Pseudomonadota > Alphaproteobacteria > Rhodobacterales > Rhodobacteraceae > S012-89. The sequence continues at coordinate 8,834 of WFPZ01000164.1, read as the reverse complement.
CTTCGCCCGGCTGGAAAATCACTATTTCATCAACAACGGCTTTCTCGAGGAAGACGGCCAGATCCTGCGCGACATGGACCGCATCGCCCATGTTCCCGGCGACATCGTCCAGGGCCGATACGACATGATCTGCCCGCCGGCATCGGCCGTGCGGCTGCACCGCCGCTGGCCCGCCTCCGAGATTCACATGGTGACGCATGCCGGCCATGCCCTTTCCGAGCCGGGCATCAGCGCCGCGCTGGTGCGCATCACCGACAGGCTGGCCGCCAACCTGCGCTGACCGGCCCGGGCCGGTCACATCCGGTCAAGGCCGCGTGAGAGGCCCCGCGGCCTTCTTGCAAGGCCCCGCGCGCCGCGCATCATGGGCAGCCAAGGAGGCCGTCATGCTCAGCCCGCAGTTCAGGTCAGCGCTTCTCGTTCTCGCCATTGCCCTGGGGATCTTCTTCCAGGTGGCGCAGCCAGGCACGCATCCGCGCGACAGCATGGATTACAGCTCCGACCTGCACAGGCTCCATATCAGTCTCTGATACGGGGGAATCCGGCCCTCAGCCCGTCTGCCCCAGCCCGCAGGCGGCGATCACCGCCATGTTCAGGATGTCGTTCACCGTGGCCACGGTGGAGCACAGCTGAATCGGCCGGTTGACCCCGGCGAGAATCGGCCCGATCACCGTGGCCCCCGCCATTTCCTGCATCAGCTTGACGGAAATCGAGGCCGAGTGCCGCGCCGGCACCACCAGCACGTTGGCCGGCCCCGACAGGCGGCAGAACGGATACTGGGCCATCACGTCGGGGTTCAGCGCCACATCCGCCGTCATTTCGCCGTCATATTCGAAGGTGACGCCGCGGGCATCCAGCACCTCGGAGGCCACATGCATCTTCACCGCCCGCTCGCTGACCGGATAGCCGAAGGTCGAGAAGCTGAGGAAGGCCACGCGCGGCTCCAGCCCCATTCCGCGGGCCACCTCGGCGGCGCGAATGGCGATATCGGCCAGGTCTTCCTCGTCGGGCCACTCGTGCACCAGCGTATCGGCGATGAACACGATCCGCCCCTTGTGCAGCAGCGCCGTCACGCCCACTGCGCCATCCTCGGCCCTGGCGTCGAAGACATGGTTGATCAGGTCCAGCACATGGGCCGATTTGCGCGTGGCCCCCGTCACCAGCGCATCGCCATGGCCATGGGCCAGCATCAGCGCCGCGAACACATGCCGGTCACGCGCCGCAAGGCGGTGAATGTCCTGCCGGTCGAAGCCCCTGCGTTGCAGGCGCTTGTACAGGAACTCCTTGTATTCGTTCAGGTATTTCGTATTGGCGGCGTTCACCACCTCCAGTTCCGAAACCGCGTCCCCCAGGCCCTCGGCCTCGAGCTTGGCCTTCACGTCATTCTCGCGCCCCACCACCAGCGCATGGCCGAAGCCGCCGCGCTGGTAGGCCACCGCGGCCTTGAGCACCCGCGGATCGTCGCCCTCGGCGAAGATCATCCGCGCCTGGGCAGCGCGGGCGCGGGCGTTCAGCCCCTGCAGGATCGAGGCGGTGGGATCCATCCGCGCCTGCAGCGAAAGCCGGTATCCTTCCATGTCGATGATCGGCCGACGCGCCACGCCGGTATCCATGCCGGCCTGGGCCACGGCGGGCGGGATCCGGTGAATCAGCCGCGGATCGAACGGCGTGGGAATGATGTAATCGCGCCCGAAGGCCCATTTGCGCCCATAGGCCAGCGCCACCTCGTCGGGCACGTCCTCGCGCGCCAGCTCGGCCAGGGCGCGGGCGCAGGCGATCTTCATCTCGTCGTTGATGGCGCGCGCGTGAATGTCCAGCGCACCGCGGAACAGGTAAGGAAAGCCCAGAACGTTGTTCACCTGGTTGGGATAGTCCGAGCGCCCGGTGGCGATGATCGCGTCCTCGCGCACCGCGCGCACCTCTTCGGGGGTGATCTCCGGATCGGGGTTGGCCATGGCGAAGATCACCGGATCGGGCGCCATGGAGGCCACCATCTCGGGCGTCACCGCCCCCTTGGCCGAAACCCCCAGAAACACGTCCGCCCCCTTCATCGCGTCTTCCAGGGTGCGCGCATCCGTTTCAACCGCATGGGCCGATTTCCACTGGTTCATGCCCTCCTTGCGGCCCTTGTAGATCACGCCCCTGGTGTCGCACATGATGCAGTTGTCGTGGCGCGCCCCCATCGCCTTGATCAGCTCCAGGCAGGCGATCCCCGCCGCGCCGGCGCCGTTGAGCACGATCTTGCACTCTTCCAGCTTCTTGCCGGAAAGATGCAGCGCGTTGATCAGCCCGGCCGCGCAGATCACCGCGGTGCCGTGCTGGTCGTCGTGGAAAACGGGAATGTCGAGCTGCTCCTTGAGCTGCTGCTCGATGATGAAGCACTCGGGCGCCTTGATGTCCTCTAGGTTGATGCCCCCGAAGGTGGGCGCCATGGCCCGCACCGCGCAGATGAATTCCTCCGGGTCGGAGGTGTCCAGCTCTATGTCGATGGAATTGACATCGGCAAAGCGCTTGAACAGCACCGCCTTGCCCTCCATCACCGGCTTGGAGGCCAGCGCCCCGAGATTGCCCAGCCCCAGCACCGCCGAGCCGTTGGAAATCACCGCCACCAGATTGCCCTTGTTGGTGTAGTCATAGGCGGTTTCGGGGGCCGCGGCGATTTCCTCGCAGGGCGCCGCCACCCCGGGGCTGTAGGCCAGCGACAGATCGCGCTGGGTGGCCATCGGCACCGAGGGCGAAACGTCGAACTTGCCCGGATGGGGCTTCATGTGAAAGGCCAGCGCCTCTTCGCGGGTGAATTTTGGTCCTGACATGCTGATCCTGCCCAGTTGCGTGCCTGTCCGTGATACTGCCGTGCCGGGACGGGCTCAACAGGTTCCGTCATTTCGTCTTTTCCCCGGAATCGGGGCTTTGTATGTTCTGCCAACATCGCCCGGGGGAGCCATGACAGCCGCCAACGCATCCGTCACGCCGATGATGGCGCAATATCTGGAAATCAAGGAACAGCACCGCGACGCCCTGCTGTTCTACCGGATGGGCGATTTCTACGAGATGTTCTTCGACGATGCCGTCGCCGCGGCTCAGGCGCTGGACATCGCCCTCACCAAGCGCGGCAAGCACCTGGGACAGGACATCCCGATGTGCGGCGTGCCGGTTCATTCCGCCGAATCCTACCTGCTGACGCTGATCCGCAAGGGCTTTCGGGTTGCCGTCTGCGAACAGCTGGAAGACCCGGCCGAGGCAAAGAAACGCGGCTCCAAGGCGGTGGTGAAGCGCGGCGTGGTGCGGCTGGTGACACCGGGCACCCTGACCGAGGAATCCCTGCTCGAGGCGCGGCGGCACAATTTCCTGGCCGCTTTCGCGCAGGTGCGCAATGATGCCGCCCTGGCTTGGGTGGACATCTCCACCGGCGCCTTCCGGGTGATGGCCTGCCCGGTGGTGCGGCTGGGGCCGGAGCTGGCCCGCCTCTCCCCTCGCGAGCTGCTGATCTCCGAGGCGAAAGAGGCCGATTTCACCGATTTGGTGACTGATTTCAATATCGCTCTCACCCCGCTTGCCCGGGCCAGCTTTGACAGCACCGCCGCCACCGGGCGGCTGTGCCGGCTGTTCGGCGTCTCCTCGCTGGAGGGGTTCGGCCAATTCACCCGTGCCCAGCTTTCGGCCATGGGGGCGATCGTCGATTATCTGGAAATCACCCAGAAGGGAAAGCTGCCGCTGCTGCGCCCGCCGGTGCAGGAATCCCTCTCGGAGGTGATGCAGATCGACGCCGCCACCCGGCGCAATCTCGAGCTGACCGCCTCGCTTTCCGGCGGGCGCGAGGGCTCGTTGCTGGCGGCGATGGACCGCACGCTGACGGCCGCCGGCGGGCGGCTCCTGGAGCGCCGCCTCTCAAGCCCCTCGCGCCGGCTGGACACCATCCGCGACCGCCACGATGCGGTGGCCTTCTTCCACGAAAACGCCCCCCTGCGCGAGGAGATCCGCAAGAACCTGCGCCGCTGCCCCGACATCGACCGCGCGCTTTCCCGCCTATCGCTGGATCGTGGCGGCCCGCGCGATCTGGCCGCCATCCGCGACGCCCTCGCCCAGGGCGCGGTGCTGGCCGAAACCCTGCGCGAGGCGGACGCCCCGGCCCTGGTGGCAAAGGCGGCCTCGGCGCTGGAAGGCCATGAAGAGCTGGCCGCCCTGCTGAGCGCCGCCCTGGTGGCGGAGCCGCCGCTTCTGGCCCGCGACGGCGGCTTCATCGCCCCGGGGTTCGATGCCGATCTCGACGAGGCACGCAAGCTGCGCGACGAGGGGCGCGGCATGATCGCGGCGATGCAGGCGGAATATGTGGCGCTCACCGGCATCCAGTCGCTCAAGATCAAGCACAACAACGTGCTGGGGTATTTCATCGAAACCCCCGCCACGCATGCCCGCAAGATGCTTTCCGAGCCGCTGTCGGAAACCTTCATCCACCGCCAGACCACCGCCAATGCGGTGCGTTTCACCACCGTGCAGCTGTCCGAGATGGAAACCCGCATCCTCAACGCCGGCAGCCGGGCGCTGGAAATCGAAAAGCGTCTCTACGAAAGGCTGAAAGGCGCGATTCTCGATCACGCCGGCCCCGTGAGCGCCGCCGCTTCGGCCCTGGCCGAGCTTGATCTGGCCACCGCGCTGGCCGATCTGGCCGCCGCCGAGGGCTGGACCAGGCCGCGGGTGGACGACAGCCGCGTCTTCCACGTAAAGGCCGGCCGCCACCCGGTTGTGGAACAGGCCCTGCGCCGGCAGGGCGGCACGCCGTTCGTCGCCAATGACTGCCTGCTCGCCGACGGCAGCAACGAGGCCGACATCTGGCTGCTCACCGGCCCCAACATGGCCGGCAAGTCCACCTTCCTGCGCCAGAACGCGCTGATTGCCCTGCTGGCGCAGATGGGCTCTTTCGTGCCCGCGGCCTCGGCCCATGTCGGGCTGGTTTCACAGCTGTTTTCGCGCGTCGGTGCCTCGGACGATCTGGCGCGCGGGCGCTCCACCTTCATGGTCGAGATGGTGGAAACCGCCGCCATCCTCAACCAGGCCGACGACCGGGCGCTGGTGATCCTCGACGAGATCGGCCGCGGCACCGCCACCTGGGACGGGCTGTCGATCGCCTGGGCCACGCTGGAGCACCTGCACGAGGTCAACCGCTGCCGGGCGCTCTTTGCCACCCATTACCACGAGCTTACCGCGCTCGCTGACAAGCTGGACGGCGTGCAGAACGCCACCGTCGCGGTGAAGGAATGGAACGGCGAGGTGATCTTCCTGCACGAGGTGAAAAAGGGTGCGGCGGACCGCTCCTACGGGGTGCAGGTGGCGCGGTTGGCCGGCCTGCCGGCCTCGGTGGTCGAGCGCGCCCGGGTGGTGCTGGAGGCGCTCGAGAAGGGAGAACGCGAAGGCGGCACCGGCCCCAAGGCCCTGATCGACGATCTGCCGCTGTTCGCCGCCGCGCCGCCGGCCGCGCCCGCGCAACCGCCTTCCGGCCCTTCGGAAGTGGAAAGGCGGCTTGCGGAAATCCTGCCCGACGAGCTGACCCCGCGCGAGGCGCTCAACCTGCTGTATGAGCTTCGGTCTCTTTTGCCGCCGGAGTCGAGCTGACGCCCACCTGCGCCGGGCGCAGCAGCCTGTCGTGCAGCATGAAGCCTTCCGTCATCACCTGAATGATGTCGCCGGCCTTGGTGTCGGGCACCGCGGCCTCGAACATCGCCTGATGCACCTGCGGATCGAACGGATCGCCGATCTGGGGAGAAATGCGGTGAATGCCGTGCTTTTCGAACACGTTGATCAGCTCGCGCATCGTCAGCTCCACGCCCTCGATCAGCGCTTTCGATGTCTGCTCCTGCTCCTTGCTCACGGCCTCGAGCGCCCGCTTGAGGTTGTCGTAGATCGGCAGCATGTCGCGCGCCAGCTTGGAGCCGCCGTACTGCTCGGCCTCGCGCCGGTCGCGCTCGCCGCGCTTGCGGGTGTTTTCCACATCGGCAAGCGCCCGCATGAAGCGGTCGCGCAAATCGTCCAGTTCCTGGCGAACGGCCGCCAGCTCGGCTTCCGCGTCCAGGTTGCGGCTCTCGGCCTGTTCTTCCTGGCCTTCCTGCCCGGTCGCTTCGGACACTTCGGTTTCCTTCTTGGCCTCGGCCATCTCAAACCCCCTCAATTCCGGTCTGACAGCAGTTTTCCTACCATCTGCGCGGTGTAGTCCACGATCGGAACGATACGCCCGTAGTTCAGGCGCGTCGGCCCGATCACGCCGACCGCACCAATGATTTTCCGATCAGCGTTCATATAAGGACTGACAACCAAAGAGGAACCCGAAAGTGAGAAAAGTTTGTTCTCCGAGCCGATAAAAATGCGCACACCTTCGCCCTGTTCGGCCAGCTCGAGAAATTCGACGATATCGCGCTTGCGCTCGAGGTCGTCGAAAAGCTCGCGGATGCGCTCGAGATCCTCGGCTTCGGCTTCCGATGCCAGAAGGTTTGCCCGTCCGCGCACGATCAGCCGCTCATGGGCCTCGCCTCTGTCTTCCCACACGGCCAGGCCGCTTTCCACCAGATCGCAGGCCAGCGCGTCCAGCTCGCGGCGATGAGAGGAGATTTCTTCGGAGATCGAGTTGCGCAGCTCCGAAAGCGTCCGCCCCTCGCCGAGAGAGTTGAGGAAGTTCGCCGCCTCGCGCATGGCCGAAGGCGTCAGCCCCGGCGGCGGCTCGAAAATGCGGTTTTCCACGTGCCCGTCGGCATGCACAAGCACCACCAGGGCCCGGTCCGGGGCAAGGTTGACGAATTCCACATGCCGGATCGGCGTTTCGTGCTTGGGCGCCAGAACGAGGCTTGCGCTGTGGGTCAGCCCCGAAAGCGCATTGCCCACCCTGTCGAGCATGCTTCCCACCTCGGGCGGGCTGTCGCCCAGCGTCGCCTCGATCTTCTCGCGGTCCTCCTCGGACAGCTCGCCCACCTCCAGCACCCCGTCCACGAACAGCCGCAGCCCCAGCTGGGTGGGGATGCGTCCGGCCGATACATGGGGCGAATCCAGCAGGCCGAGATATTCCAGATCCTGCATGACGTTGCGGATCGTCGCGGCGCTGACCTTCTCGCTCATCTGCCGGGTAAGCGTGCGCGAACCCACCGGCGCGCCGGATTCCAGATAGGCTTCGACCACGAGACGGAACACCTCGCGGCTGCGTTCGTTCAACTCGGCCAGTATGTTCGTGCTTTCGGTCATCGGAACCATGCGTTGCTCCTCCGCCATTAAAGAGCTTCGTCCGAACCCGTCAATCGGGGTTGCGCCGATTGCGCGTGGGCAGGTAAGTGACAGCGGAATCAGGAAAGGAACACACCATGCGCCCCTCCGGGAGAAATGTAGACACGATGCGCCCGGTTTCAATCGAGACCGGCGTCACCAAACATGCCGAGGGCTCCTGCCTGATCAAGATGGGCGACACCCACGTGCTGTGCACCGCCACCCTGGAAGAGCGCGTGCCGTCCTTTCTCAAGAACACCGGCCTGGGCTGGGTGACCGCCGAATACGGGATGCTGCCGCGTTCCACCAGCACCCGCATGCGGCGCGAGGCCTCGGCCGGAAAGCAGGGCGGGCGCACCATGGAAATCCAGCGCCTGATCGGGCGCGCCCTGCGTGCCGGCGTCGATCGCGTGGCGCTCGGCGAACGCCAGATCACCATCGACTGCGACGTGATCCAGGCCGACGGCGGCACCCGCTGCGCGGCCATCACCGGCGGCTGGGTCGCGCTGCGCCTTGCCGTGAACAAGCTGCTCAAGGCCGGCGATGTCGTCTCGGACCCGATCACCGATCACGTGGCCGCCGTCAGCTGCGGCATCTATGCCGGCCAGCCGGTGCTGGATCTGGACTATCTCGAGGACAGCGAGGCAGGGGTGGACGGCAACTTCGTGATGACCGGCTCGCGCCGGTTGATCGAGGTGCAGATGGCCGCCGAGGGCGCCACCTTTTCGCGCGAGGAAATGGACGCGCTTCTCGACCTGGCCGACAAGGGCGTGGCCGAGCTTGTGGCCGCCCAGCGGGCCGCGGTGGGCTGACCCGTGCGCAGGCTCACCGAAAGGCGGCTGGTCATCGCCACCCATAACGCAGGCAAGCTGCGCGAGATCGCGGAATTGCTGAATCCCTTCGGAATAGAGACTGTTTCCGCCGGTCAGCTCGGCCTCGACGAACCCGCCGAAACCGAAGAGACCTTCGCCGGCAACGCCCGCATCAAGGCCCATCACGCGGCCCGGCAGACCGGGCTGCCCGCGCTGTCCGACGACAGCGGAATCGTCGTCGATGCCCTTGACGGCGCGCCCGGCGTGCATACCGCCGACTGGGCCGAAACGCCCAGCGGCCGCGACTTTCCCATGGCCATGAAGAAGGTCTGGGACCTGCTGGAGGAAAGGCAGGCCCCCTTCCCCCGCACTGCCCGTTTCGTCTGCACCCTGTGCCTGGCCTGGCCAGACGGCCATGACGAGATCTTCGAGGGCAATGTGGAGGGCCAGATCGTGTGGCCGATGCGCGGCACCCGCGGCTTCGGCTTCGATCCGGTCTTCCTGCCCGAGGGCGAAAGCGAAACCTTCGGCGAAATGGACCCGCAGCGCAAACACGCCATGAGTCACCGCGCCCGGGCCTTCGCCGCCATGGTGGCGGCCTGTCTTGCCTGAGGACTGGCAGGAGGGGGGCTTCGGCCTCTACATCCACTGGCCCTTCTGCCAGGCCAAATGCCCCTACTGCGATTTCAACTCTCACGTGGCCGCGGAGATCGACCACGAACGCTGGCAGGCGGCCTGTCTGCACGAGATCGCCCGCCTCGGGGCCGAACTGCCCGGCCGCAG